>CALDEN010000223.1 GCA_937942405.1 uncultured Saprospiraceae bacterium | reverse complement strand
CTGACCACGGTATTGTGAATAACTGCCATAAAATTCCCAATAATCAGTTTACACGTAAGATCCTCAGTTATGATGAAATAAAAAATCTACTCCTGAAGATTAAAGACCAAATACGATCCAATAAGCCTGACGCCCAGATCATTTATACACTCAGCCCGATCAGACATATCCGTGATGGACTGATCCAAGATCGTAGAAGTAAATCTCTACTGCATGCTGCCATACATGAGGTAACTGATGACGCTGCGATCTCTTACTTTCCTAGTTACGAACTACTTATCGATGATCTACGTGATTATCGATTTTATGGCGATGATCTCATCCATCCTAGTAAAGAGGGAATCCGCTACATATGGGAGTCTTTCCAAAATCATTACATGACTAGTTCTACCAACGAACAGATCAAAACTGTACAGAGAATCAATGCAGCTGTGAGACATAGGCCATTCAATGAAGCAAGTGCTGCTCATCAGCAATTCCTCAAGACCACTCTGAAAAATATAGAATCACTCCCAGATTTAGATTTTCAAAAAGAAAAAGATATAATCCTACGCCAAATGATAGCATAGAATAATCGAATAATTCATAGCTTCGAGCCCTTAATTATCCTAGTGCCTGTTATAGAGAGTTCCTTCAGACCTAAATCTAGAATATTTCGTGATCCACAGATTAGTACAATCTATGCTAATCTCTTACGTTTCCGGCCTCGTATACAGTTTACCAGAGAACGCATCACCCTACTCGACACTGATTTTTTAGATCTGGACTGGAGTCGTACTGGTAGCAAAAAATTAGTACTTATTCTGTCAGGTCTAGAGGGAAAATCCAATAGTCCTTACAGTAAATCAGCAGTACATTACTTCAATCAAAAGAACTGGGATGTCGTATGCATGAACTATAGAGGCTGTAGTGGAGAACCGAACAGACTCCTCAATGGCTATCATATGGGTGCTACCGGAGATATTGCAGAAACTATAGATCATATACTGCAAACCTATGACTATACTGATATCGTGCTGATGGGATATAGTCTAGGCGGTAATCTAGCCCTCAAATATGTCGGCGAATCTGCGGATATATTGCCTGAAGAGATCAAAGCTACGATCAGCTTTTCTGTACCCATGGAACTAAAGAAAAGTAATCATCGACTCAATAAGTGGTACAACTGGCATTATAAAAAGTGGTTTATGATACCCTTAAATTACAAAGCCAATCGAAAGAAAAAACAGTTTCCAGAACAACTTAAAAACTATCGTGGATTTTTTATGACAGGAGATTTTATCTACTTTGATACACACTATACCGCTCCTGCTAATGGATATGCTAGTGTAGAGGAGTACTGGAATAAAAGTAGTTGCATCCCACATCTAACCAAAATAAAAGTACCATCATTGATCATAAATTCTCGTGATGATACTTTTATATCTGAAGACTGTTATCCTTATAAGTCTGCCGCAGAAAATAATGCTCTTACTCTTGAGTTATCTGATCATGGTGGGCATTGTGGTTTTATTTCTAGCTGGATAGAAAAGGAGTCGTGGATGGAGAAAAGGGCTCATGAGTTTGTGGAGGACCTCATAAAATAAAATGGTTTAACTACATTTTGTAGCTATATACTTCAGCTTTCTCTACAAGAAAAACTATTAAGCTCTACTTCATCAATACCACCTGCTGTGCCTTACGAGCTCCAGTTGCTATATCTTCTAATGATAAGATATATACTCCTGATTCGTAATTACTCATGTCCAATACATTGTCATTTATAACAGGCTGTATGCTTTTGCCTTGAGCGGTAAAAATTCTGAGCGTATAGTTACCCTCGATAATGATATTTACTAAACCAGTAGTCGGGTTAGGATAAATCTGAACTGATGTCAGTACACCCTCATCTACCGATGATACGGCGTCCATTCCATCGCAATCTTCATCGATTCCGTTACCGATGATATCCACGGCTCCAGGGTTTATATCTGGATTATTTTCGTCACAGTCTACGTCTAAGCCATATCCATCTCCGTCTATATCATTATCTAATGTAGAAGGATCACAGTCGTCATCGATGTTATTAAATACTATTTCTTCTGCTCCTGGATATATATCAGGATTGAGATCATCACAATCTACATCTACCTCAAAACCATCATTGTCTTGATCATTAAAATTAGTATCATCATTACAGTCATTATCTACACCGTTATAATAAATCTCATCTGCTCCTGGGTTGATAGATGCATCTGTATCATCACAGTCATACTCATCTGTAAATCCATCCATATCCAGATCTATCCCAGAACTTAAACAACCAAATGTAGCATACCCATTACCGGTGCTATTACTCGTACCATCACAATTTTCCATATCCCTCAATACAATCAGTACCTCAGGGAAGGCAGCATCTAGTACATACCCGAATTCTATACGACAACCCATACCAGAAGATATTAAAGCTCCTCTAGTCTCAGTAGCTATGTTATAATAATAAGCCGCTACCTCTGCCGTAAATACAGCTGCATCATAACCTTCACAAAAATCAAAATAGTACTCTACATTTTCTTTTAACTGTCCGATGTGGTAAGCCTCATTGGACCATACGTTCCACTGAGTAGAGACAGGGCCATTAAAACATTCTCCTGCTTCTATCAATAAGTCCCAAGGACCCGAATCATAATTATCACATTCTTCTGTAGCATCTAATCCATCACAATTTTCATCGATACCGTTATTAACGATCTCGATACCATCTGGATTTATAGACGGATCATTATCGTCACAATCATTGTCGAATGGGAAGCCATCTTGGTCGAGATCATCATCTAATGTCATCTCGTTACAATCATCATCTATACCATTATAAGGAATCTCTACATTATCTGGATTCACATCTGCATTAAAGTCATCGCAATCATCCATGCATGTATATCCATCATTATCATTATCCACTAGCCCGTTACATAATCGAGCGGTAAATAATCCTCTACCATGAGTAGCAGCTACTAATGTATTATCATCATATCGGATTTCTAACATGTCTACTCTCGTAGGAGTCATCCCCATATTATTATAATCCCACAAAGTGGCGTCTCCTTGAAAATTATCCGTGGACCATATACCGACCTCTGTCGCAACTAAGAGTGATGCAGTATCTGTCGGATTAAATACCGCCCAACGTACAGGAACACCCGGAAGGTCTCCGTCATGGTTTTCCCATGTAGCTCCAGCATCGTTACTCACATGTATATTGGCTGCGTTTTGATTAGATATCGAAAATAATAATCGTTCAGAATTATTAATATCTACATCTATGCTTCTTACATTTCCATTTACCTTAGACAGTAGCGTAAACGATGGACTTCCTTGAGCCAATGAATCTATCCGTACGAGCTCTCCAGCATCCGTTCCTACATAATGGATCGTACCATCGTTAGGATGTGCTTTAAGTGCCGTAATCCTTGTATTAAATACCGTAGTAGCGATAGAATCAAATTCGCCAGTGTGTATATCTAGTGTAATCAGTTTTCTATTAGGACCACTACAAAGTAGGATATCATTTATATCATCATAATCCGTCGGATTAATAAAAGAAGCCGTTACTCGTCCTGGGAGATTATGTCTATCTCTACTCTGCCATCCATCTTGTGTCACATAGTAGTTATGATAAACATATGAGCTGATCTGGATCTCTGGATTATCTCTATCTATATGGCAATATGCTCCGTCTCCACCTGTGATCTCTCTTGTAGAATTAGTTCCTGCCTCAGTAAACTGATGCGTTCCGTTATCTTGAGTACCTGCTATATAATAGTTAGGATCAGTCGGGTGCACTGCACAGGCATAAAACTGTATGGTATTGTATCCTTGATTTTTCCACTGAATGGTAGGAATAGATTCTTTTCCATCTTCACATAAAAAGACTCCGCCATCATTTGTAAATGCAATCTTATTACCTGTATCATCTAAAAACGCTGCAAAGTGCTGATCTGCATGGACCTCCTGAAAAGGATCAGCTCCATACCATTGTGAGATCTGTTCCCAGTTCTGACCTCCATCTTCAGAGATCAATAAGTCTACCCCACCGATGATCAATCGTTCTGAATCTGTAGGATCCACAGCAATACTTAAATCATACCATCCCTGATTCCTAGAGAAATAATCCATACCTAGAGCTGGTGGAGATGCAATTATCGTCCATGACTTACCTCCATCTATGGTTTTTGCGATTTGCTCTACTGCTCTAGA
>CALDEN010000222.1 GCA_937942405.1 uncultured Saprospiraceae bacterium | reverse complement strand
ATCACGTTCATCGTCACTGCATCTAGGTCAGATCCGAATTTGGCGAAAGCCTCTAACTCTCTAAACTGTGCCTGATCTAGTTTCAATGTACCAGATACTTTTTTCATCGATTTTATCTGTGCAGAACCTCCTACTCTCGATACAGAGATACCCACGTTAATCGCTGGTCTCACCCCTGCATTAAACAAGTTAGATTCTAGGAATATCTGACCATCTGTAATCGATATTACGTTAGTCGGGATATATGCAGATACATCTCCTGCCTGTGTCTCAATAATCGGCAATGCCGTAAGTGATCCACCTCCTCTTACTAAACCAGATTTTTTTAATGATTCTGGTAAGTCGTTCATATCCTGAGCGATCGCATCGTTGTCGATAACCTTTGCCGCTCTCTCTAATAATCTCGAGTGTAAGTAAAATACATCTCCTGGGTATGCCTCTCTTCCCGGTGGTCTTCTAAGTAATAGAGAAACCTCTCTGTAGGCAACGGCTTGCTTAGATAAATCATCAAAAACAATCAATGCTGGTCTACCAGTATCTCTGAAAAACTCTCCGATCGCTGCTCCTGCAAAAGGTGCATAAAACTGCATCGCTGCTGGATCCGCTGCTGATGATGATACGATCGTCGTATATGCCATCGCTCCATTCTCTTCTAATACTTTTGCTACTTGTGCAACAGTAGATGCTTTTTGGCCAGAAGCCACATATATACAGTAAACAGGTTCTCCTGCTTCGTAAAATTCTTTTTGATTGAGGATCGTATCGATCGCTACAGCAGTCTTACCCGTCTGTCTGTCACCGATGATCAGCTCTCTCTGTCCTCTACCGATCGGAATCATAGAATCGATCGCCTTGATACCTGTCTGTAATGGCTCAGTTACCGGTTGTCTATAAATAACACCTGGTGCTTTACGCTCTAAAGGCATCTCATATTTATCTCCAGTGATCGGTCCTTTACCATCGATAGGCTTACCGAGTGCATCGACTACTCTTCCTACATATCCCTCACCTACCTCGATAGATGCGATACGATTGGTTCTTCTTACTGTAGATCCTTCTCTGATATCATCACTCGCTCCTAAGAGTACCACACCTACATTATCCTCCTCAAGGTTTAAAGCTATTGCCTGAACACCTGTTTCGAATTCTACTAACTCTCCTGCTCCTACAGCTGTTAAACCATATACTCTTGCGATACCATCACCTACTTGTAGTACAGTTCCTACTTCTTCTAGTTCAGCTTGTGTTTTAAATCCACCGAGCTGCTCTTTAAGGATTGCTGATATTTCATCTGGTTTTACATCAATCATGTTATTTGATTTTATCTATGATTTTCAAATGATTAAACAGAAGCGACGTAATCGTTTCTGGTAAATTCTTTTCTTAATTTTTCTAATTTGTGTCGTGCACTCGCGTCATAGAGATTATCTCCGATCTCGATTACAAAACCACCCAATATACTCGGGTCTATTTTTACATCTAAGTCTACATTATCGAGCGTGATATTACTCTGCAGTAGTTTAGATTTTATTTCGTTTAGCTGGGCATCAGATAGTTCAGAGGCTACAGTGATGGTGGCACTACTGACTTTTATCATCTGATTATACTGAGTGATAAAGCTATCTACGATCGATGGTAGATAGGACTCTCTCCCCTTGTTCAATACGAGATCTGTAAAAGCATAGGTCGTCGCATGGAACTTATCCTTAAACAATGCTGCAAAGATGTCTCGTTTTTTACCTGAATTGATAATCGGGCTTTTCACAAGATTTAACAAGTCCTTATTTTCCAAGGATTTTTTAAATAGGTGCATATCAGACAATACTGCATCTAGCTCACTTCTTTCCGCAGAAAGATCGAGCAATGATTTGGCATATCTTGAAGCAATTCTGATCGCTGACATTCTAGTTAAGGTTTACTTCTTGGACAAGCTTATTAACAAAATCCACATGTTCAGGATTTCCTTTTAATTCCTTCTGAATCACTTTCTCTGCGATATCGATAGCCATCGAACCTACTTTGTTCTTTACGTCGACCATTACAGATTTACGTTGGTTTTCGATTTCTTGAGCGGCATTTAGAGAAATTCTTTTTGCCTCTTCTTTTGCTTTATCCTTTGCCTCGTTGATGATTGCCGCTTTTGTATCTGCAGCTTCTTTTAAGATCGTCGCTCTCTGCTCTCTGGCTTCTGCCAAAAGTGCTTCGTTTTCAGATTTCATATTGGCTACTTCTTCTTTTGCTTTTTTAGCTGCATCTAAAGCGGACTGAATATCGTTTTCTCTCGTTTTTATTCCTTCCATGATCGGCTTGAATGCAAACTTGGACATGATCCACCAAAACAATAAAAATATTACTAAAGTCCAAAGACCTAGACCAGGTGCTGGCTGAAATGGAGCAAATCCTCCGAGTATGAATAATACTTGCATAATTTAATAGCTTAAAAATGGGATCAACTACTCTACCAACCGTATTTGGCTGATCCCTTTTCGTTTTGTAATTGGAATTATTAACCTACGAAGAATGTTAATATCAAAGCGATCAACGCTGCACCCTCTAAGAAGGCCGCCATTAAGATCATTGCTCCTCTGATATCACCAGATGCTTCAGGTTGTCTAGCGATAGACTCTACTGATTTACTTCCGATCATTCCTAGACCAATACCAGCACCTATTATTACTAGTCCTGCTCCAATTGCTGCGATGTTACCACCCATTTTAAATTATTTATATAAATGATTCAATTAAAACTCTAATTAGTGGTGATCATGATCCTCCACAGCTGATCCTATATAAGATGCTGTAAGTATCGTGAACACAAATGCCTGAACGAAAGCTACGATCAACTCTATCGCCATCATAAAAATCGTCAAAGGAATAGCGATCGCCGTCCCTATACCACTACCTACCATATCTCTTCCAGAATCTCCAAAAATGAAGATCAGCCCGACAAAACTTACCAGTGCTACGTGCCCAGCAGTAATATTACCTGCTAGCCTCAACATCAATGTAAGTGGCTTTATAAATAGACCCATAATCTCTACGGGTGTCAATATCAATTTTACAAACCATGGAACACCCGGCATCCATAAAGTATGCTGCCAGTAATGCTTATTACCATTAAGATTAGTAACGATAAATACGATTACCGCCATAATCATCGTAACGGTCAATGTTCCCGTAACGTTTACACTTCCTAAGAATGGAATCTGTCCCCATAGGTTCAAGCCCAAAACGAAGAAAAATATCGTCAATAATAAAGGGAAAAATCGCTCATATTTATGCTCTCCTATAAAAGGAATCGCTACATCATCTCTAATAAACTGAACTACAGGCTCTAAAAATGACTGCATTCCAGATGGTGCTTTCCCCTCGTTAGTCACATAGCCTTTGGCAGCTTTTCTAAACATAAAGAATAGAAGTAGACATACGATAATCATCGTAATTACATTTTTAGTAGGACTAAGGTCATAAAAAGAAGTGATCGCACCTCCTAATAAACCTCCATCCCATAAAGTCTTGGCCTCTAACTCATATGCTTTACCACCTATGATGGCATAACTCGTCTCATGTTCCTTACCATCCTCAGACACACTAGTTACTGTATCAAACCCTTGAACCTCATATTTATCTTGAGCAGCAAATCCAGGACACATGACCCTATGTATATTACCATGTAACATTACATAATCCTTATATCCGTAATGTCCATCATCATGATGACCCGGTGCAAACTTAGAAGATGAGAAAAACTCTAATCCTCTGTCTTTATTGTAAATGATCGCTGGCAATGGAATCCTGACGATATCCATGATGTTTATCACATTGGCATCGCTTATGTGATGTATCGCAGTAGCTCCTGGATCATAGGTATCATGGTGGATTACCTTAGCAGGAGACCCGCATGGTGTAGTTATATTATTGGTGGGGTGATCTCCATGATCATGTCCAGAATGGTCGTGACCATCATGGCTATGGTTGTGAGAACTGTGATCATGTCCATCATGTGAACTGTGATCATGCCCTTCATGAGAGTGATCTCCATGAGAGTGGTCGTGGTTATGTTGAGCAACAGCAAGTTGTCCAATTACCAACAGGAATGAAAAAATTAAAATTTTTCGAAGCATTCTCGGCTTTTTCAAAATAAGCTGCAAAGGTAGTGAT
>CALDEN010000221.1 GCA_937942405.1 uncultured Saprospiraceae bacterium | reverse complement strand
AATATTTTTATAAATATCTCAATTAATAAATAGACAACATGATGTTTCGCCGTATAATTATGCTCAGATGAGTAGAGGTATTTTTTATATGATCATGGCGTCTTTGTTTTTTGCGATTATGAATATCATCGCGAAGTACTTATCAGACTTCCATCCGATGCAGGTAGTGTTTTTCAGATGTCTAGGAACATTTGTTTTGCTGTTTCCATATATGCTGTATAAGCGTATCCCGATTATGGGAAACAATAAGAAATTCTTGATTTTTAGAGCGATTGCGGGAGTGATATCTCTGGCTTGTTTCTTTGTGGCGATACAGCGTATACCGATCGGATCAGCCGTGACGATTAGATACTTAAGTCCCATTTTTGCAGCATTTTTTTCGTATTACTTTCTCAAAGAGCGGATAAACTCTTGGCAAGCCTTGAGCTTTGCACTTGCATTTGGAGGGGTGCTATTATTGAAAGGGGTAGATCTGAGAATAGACATGATTAGCTTTCTGCTCGTATTGAATTCTGCTTTTTTTGTAGGTATCGTATTTACCCTTTTGAGATATATGGGGCCTACAGAAAACCCACTGGTGATCATTAATTATTTTATGGTGATCTCCATGATCCTCTGTTTGTTTTTCCTTCCATATTGGCGTATGCCAGAAGTACACGAACTGCTTCCTTTAGCCTCTATCGGGATCGTAGGGCTGGTCGGGCAGGTATTAATGACCAAGGCCTTTGCATTAGAAGAATCTACCGTAGTCGTCCCGTTTAAATATCTAGAAGTAATCTTTGTGCTGGTCTTCGGGTTTTTCTTTTTTGGAGAGGGGTACACTTTTAAGGCCATAATCGCTATTGGGATTATCATCATTGCGATGCTGTTAAACTTATATGGGAAGTCTAAGAAGAACAGTGACTTGAAAGTGAATTCGTAGCGTATTCATCCTCTAGGAATAATGTGAGGATCAAAATGTGATCTATGCCCTCGGATTTTAAGTGCGGTGTTTTTAGAAACTTTGTAGATGCGATATTCCCTTATCTAGACCGTATCGATAATCTGACATAAGGGTCTTCTTTGTGTAGGAATATGTTCCACTATTTAAAAATCTTTTTGGAGCGATCTGAGTGATCTTCATGTTTTTGGGAGGCTTATGGATAAAGTCCAAGGCCGTATTGTACTTTTCAAATGCCAGTTCAAATGTCTTACTCAATCTCGGGGTTGATGAGAAGTATTTGCTACCAAAATAATCTGCCCAGCTTTGTGTATCTCGAAAGTCAGCAGGTTTAGTTCTAATGATAAGTACATTACGCATACCATTTTTATACGCCCATTTGATGGGTAATGGATCACTCCAGCCACCATCAAAATATTCTTTTGAGTTTAACTTATGTATACCCTTAGTTGCAAAAGGTAAGGTACTCGATGCGATGACACATTGGATCCAGTTTTTTGCAGTAGGGGACATGTATTCTGCTTTACCGGTTTCTCTGTCCGTTACTACGATGATTATTTTTTTATCTTTTGATTTTTGGATGGCAGTATCTATGTTGAAAGGAACATTTTTTGATGCTACTGTGGAGATGTAGTCTATGTCGAGATATCCTTTCTCGCTAAAAGCTCTTCTGTAGTTTGTAAACTGCTCATCTTTTGCCAATATTTTTAAGGCGTTAATACAAAATCTATATTGTTGGCTCAGAAAATAGGACATCACCACTGAACCACCTGATACACCTATGACCGTTTTAAAAGGATCAAATTTTGAAGAGATAAGAGCATCGACAACTCCTGCGGTAAATGCCGTTTTAAAGCCGCCTCCTTCTATAATCAAACAGTCATAATTCATAAGTGTATATTAAATGATTATTGAGATATGTGATCTGATCCAGTAATAATATTGATTCAACCTTAAAAGAAATTCTATTTAGCGATCTAGTAAGTTCCAAAGTATCTCCTCAAGAACCACTCAAGCAGCAGCAGTAAAATCAGGACACCTAGTATCCATCTGATGTTTAAGATCGATTGCGTCTTATTGCTGGTATAGATGATCGGTTTTATCTTATCGCTCTGTAGTATCGTAGATTGTATAGAATCTATTTGCGAGGTATAAAAAAGTTTCCCTCCCGATTTTTTGCTTAAGCTATATAGCACATCATGTCTAGCTGCGAGGTCGTATTGCTCGAGTTGTATCGATTTTACGGAAAACTTGCCTTTATCCTTGAGCTCTTTTCCATCTACTTTTACACTGGCTTCAAATCGATAATTGCCTTCATTCAGTGAACCGAGGTCGAGGTTGTAAAATTTATCTTTTTTAGAGAAGGTGTATTTAAATTCTTTTTTAGATGAGTCGTAAAGGCTTAAAAATACATCTGGAGTATTAATGGCTTCGTAACTGTCATTAAAGAGTTGGGCCTCGATACGTACCGATTCATTTTCTTTAAATACATTTTTATTGGCATCAGCCCGGAACTTACGTTTGTCGTCTTTTACCGTTGTAAATTGGATGACTTTGGCCATGAGTGCATTATAGGCATCATGATTTTGATGTTCCAGATAATCTGCCAATTTCCATTTCCAGATACCTTCTGCAGAGAGTACTGCCGTTTTTATATTATTGAGATCCGAGAAGGAGAGAAGTGGATAATCTGTATCGACCCTACCTATTTTCTGATCTAGGAGTACATTGGTTTTGGCTCCAGCCGTATATTTTCCAAAAGGAGCAACGAGCGGAGGGAACTTAGAAACGATCCGCTGTAATTCTTCATCTACGGTAAACGAGCTGAAAGATGACCTAAAGTTTGCCTGTACATCATCTGACTGGGTGTTATCCCCACCTATATTTAAAACATCCTGCTGACGATTATAAGAGGCGAGATCAGTCTGCTTACCGACCACAAAAAGTCGTGGGGTTCTCTTTTTATTAAGTGTCGATATATAGCTGTCGATCGTATGTTTTTGAGAGGGTAGATTATGGAAGATGACCATGTTGTAGTCATTTACATTTACATCTTTTCGCTTTGCAAATACGACATCTAGCGTATAATTCTTATTGTTTAAAATACTCGATTTGAGAGCAGCGATATCTGGGTGAGGAGCATTAGCCAGTAATAAGATCTTCTGTCTAGCGTCTAATACTTCTACGTATATGTCTTTTGTATTATTGGATACAAGTGTCTCACCATTGACCGTACTTAGCTTTACCTGGTACTTGATGATTCCACTTTTATTAGCCTTAAGCGTTATGTCCTTAGAGGTAAAGAACTCT
>CALDEN010000220.1 GCA_937942405.1 uncultured Saprospiraceae bacterium | reverse complement strand
GTTCTTCCTTAAAATCTTTGTCCACTTGAGAGTATAATAGGGTCGCTTCCCATATCTCCCCTTGGATGAGGTAATAATCCGCCAGCTTTAGTTTTGCTCTAGCTCGTACCGTTTTATTAATGCCTCTCAGTTCGATGATGTCTTCTAGAATTGTTATCGCACTAGACACATCGTCCATATAATAAGCTCTCAATTCTGCAAAATCGAGCATCACCCATGCAGTCTGTGTATTACGACCAAATTCCGTTAAAAATGTATCGTACTCGGTACTTAGCGGAATAAAGTCAGCTATTTCAAAATCAAAATCACTAATGATTTCTTTTTTCTTAGCAATGAGCATGTACTGCTTAGCTCCGAAGTAAAAACTAGAGTTTTGGCCTTTAGAGTCGATGATGTATTGATATCCTTTGATCGCTGTAGCATAATCTCCATCTCTACGAGCGTTTTCTGAGAGTTCGTAAACCCTCTGCCCTGTTTCCTCATTTCTACGGTCTATAGAGCGAGCTTGTCTGAGAGCCTTGACATAGTCTCTTTGTTGCTCAAATACCCATTGTAGGAAGTCTGGATAAACGATCTCGTCTGGATACTTCTGAATCTCCTCATATAGACGAACTTTGAGCTCTTCCATACCATCCTCATCTAGAATATTACCCAGTGTGGCTTTGAGTGAATTTACATTTCGAGGATTAGATCGTACGCTGACCAGATAGTACTTTATCGCATTCTTATAATCTCCTTTACGTCTGTATGCATTAGCCAGATTATTAGAATAAAAATCTTTAGGAGCAGTGAGTTCTACACCTCTCTCATATACTTTAATGGCGAGATCGTATTTTCTTAGATTTATAAACGACTGCCCGAGTCGAGTTATACCATTCTGATTATTGGCAACGGATTTTATGGCATTATTATATACCTCATCGGCTTCATCTCGCTTATCTTGACGCTCTAACAGATTACCTAGAGTAGTATAAAACTGTATCTCTCCAGGGCTGGATTTGATTTTTTGATTAATCTTCTGCTCTGCCATTTTGTAATCCTCCATGGCTATGAGACAATCTATGTATTTATTAAAGTAATGATAGTTACGTGGAGACTTAGCATACATATCCTTATATATATCTGCTGCTTTCTCGTACTCACCGGTATTATAATACTGATACGCAAGCTGTGACTTATTACCTTGCTGCTGACCATAGGCAGTAACGAGTATAAAAAGGAAGATTAAAATAAATGGTAGTCTCTTCATAGCTAAACTTCTGTATCTAAATGACGGTACTCCGTCCCAAAAGGTATTTATCACAAATCAAAAAAGGCTATCTTTTTTACAAAGATAGCCTTTAATTAATTTTAAATATTTAAGGTTTTGAGGTCTATCCCTCTAACTTAAATTTAACTGGTAGTGTGTATAAAACTTTTACTGCTCTACCTCTTTGTTTTCCTGGAGTCCACTTCTCACCCATATTATTCATTGCTTCTACAACTTTCTGAGCGGCTGTTCCTGTTCCTGCACCTGGGTCTCTAACTAAGTTTACATCCGTTACAGATCCATCTTTTTCTACTACAAATCGGATTACAGCTGTACCTTCTACCCCATTTTCTCTAGCGATCGCAGGATACTTTAAGTTTTTATATATGTACTGTAACAGTTTACCGTCGGCACATTTTTTCTTATCAGCATCACTACCCTCGTTTTCACATCCTGGAAATCTAGGCATTTGTTCCACTACCTTGAAGATCTCTTCTTCTTCTGGTGGTGGCGGTGGTGGCGGTGGCGGTGGTGGAGGCGGTGCCTCTTCCTCTGCTACTGGAGCCTCTTCTATCACAGTTTCTTCTTCCACTGTCATATCTTCAAATACAGGTTCCTCTTCCTCAATAATTTCTTCCTCTGGAACCTCTTCGATCACCGGTGGTGGTGGCGGAGGTGGAGGTGGAGGCGGCTCAGCCGTTCTCGGAGGTTCGATCTCGATCTCCTCATCTAGTTCTAATGCACCATCTGGTATAAAAATGGGTTCGTCCACTGTAGTCCAGCTGAATGCAAATAAAACCAAAGCCAATGCTGATGCTAATCCATACCTAAATACCGATCTACTCAATCCAAAGGCATCTGCTTCTGGATATTTACTTCTTCCTTGCAATGGAGACTTCCACGTATGGTCTTGATATTTTTCCTTCAATCCTTCAGGAGATAAACTCCCAAAACGATTTCTAAAAAACAATATAATTCCAACTGTAAAAAGCACCAACACAATAAAAAAGATAAGCAAGGTATTACCCGAAACTGCTATATCATTTAACATGCTTAATAGTTTTTAATTTCTTAGTTAAAATCCCTCTGAAGGGAATACATAATATTAGCCATAAAATAGAGAATATCATAAATCCTACTGGTAAAAAAATCTTCCAAACCCAATTCTACCCTATAGATTTAGTTGTTATATAGAATTTATTATAATGATTTGGCTTATTTGCCGCTTTTATGTCTAATCACTTAATATCCTTTGATATCACTCTTAAGATGTGTATTCCCACAAAAATGGTGTGTAGAAGAGGAATAAATTTTAATAAAAGCTTAGTCGTGAAATATTAAAGCAAATAAAGGCAAGCTTTCTACCTACTTACTTGTCACTCATAAAACCAATGTTGACAAAATAAACATTGTATCGTATATTTATTATACATTAATGACAATTTGATAGTAATTAACAAAAAAGATGAAAGTAGAATTCAATGTGATATCGTGCTATTGCAAAAGCAATTAATACCCAAAAAGAAGGATGGATGGGCATTCGATTGGTTAGATGCTTACAGAACCAATTCGAAATCTATCTATTGTTTACAAGAAATATTTACTCAAAGAATACATGGTCTAATTCAATTAATTGAAGATGACGGCATGCTGATAATGGAGCTGATCGAACTCGCACCGTTCAACATTGATCCGAGTAAAGAATTTGATAATGTAGCTGGTTGCTTAATTGCCTTTGGATGCAGAGAATCACTGAAACTAAACACAGCTTATAAAGGTTATTTAACATTCGTTTCGAAAACAAGCTTAGTCGAATTATACAAATCAAAATATTTAGCAACTCAAACTATAGGTACAAGAATGTATATTGACCCTAAATCTGGAGAAACACTTATCACCAAATATTTACAAGATGAAAAAAGATAAAGATGTTTTAAATCAATTAACAAATGGAATTCTTACCGAATCTATGGATATCGGGACAAAGGAATATTCTGATTTCAAACTGCTTATTAGAAGTAAAGTAGCTGAGACATCTAAAGATGAAAGAATTAGAATTTCATTACTGGGATTAAAATACCACATGGAAGATTATCTTCAGTCCAAGTCTCAACTGGTCGAAGTTGGAAGTTTTATAAAGCAGTTTATTAAGCTAATCGAAATTAAACAAGTCGACTTTGCAAAATACCTGGAATTAAGACCATCAAATTTGAGTAAAATATTAAATGGTGAAAGACGGTTATCGATAGAATTAGCTTTAATTCTCGATAAACTTTCTAATATAAACGCAGGATTATGGCTTAGAATTCAGAACAAAAATGAAATAAGCAAGATTCAGAAATCGCATTCTAAACAGTTTACTAAATACCATCTAAAAGAGTTAACTGGATGATTCACTATGAGTAACAATTTGTTTCAATTGATATCTACTCCTATCTCATGAGACGACGACTTACCAACATTTGCTACCTTATTTTGATTTAAACCTTTTCAGCTACCCTTCCTGCAACCAGGAGAGTATAATGAATCTCAGCTATCAGCTACTTCTTTAAATATGCAATAAAATAAACAATGAACTCTAAGCTTGGAATAACTTAGCTGATCAGCTCTCCATACCCCGCAGCATCCATGAGCGTATCTAACTCAGCCATGTCTTGAATCTCTATTTTTACGATCCAGTTAGCATAGGCATCTTCATTGATACAACCTGGATTATCTCCCTCTGATTCGTCG
>CALDEN010000219.1 GCA_937942405.1 uncultured Saprospiraceae bacterium | reverse complement strand
TATTTTTACGATCCAGTTAGCATAGGCATCTTCATTGATACAACCTGGATTATCTCCCTCTGATTCGTCGAGTTCTGGGTTGAATTCTAGGACTTTTGCCGTTACAGGCATAAAAAGTTCTGAAGTTGTTTTTACAGCCTCGGCCGTTCCAAATGCTGCATCTTTATCTACCACTTCACCGATTGTATCTACTTCGATATATACCAGTTCTCCGAGCTCAGACTGTGCATGATCGGAGATACCGACATAGGCAATATTGCCTTCTTCGATTCTTATCCACTCGTGCTCTGTAGAATATTTTAAGTTATCAGGAATGTTCATTGTTGGTTGTTTTGTGTTGATAGATTTTCGGCTTAAGCCAAATTTAACTCTGCTTTTAAAGACTCAAAAGTCATCGATTTAGGTCTCTCTAATGGCATTCCCAATGCTCTAGACCAGCATAATGACGCACATACTCCCAGTGCTCTACTCACACCGAATAGTACGGTATAGAAGCTGTACTCGTTCATCCCATAGTGCATAAGGATCGCTCCAGAGTGAGCATCTACATTAGGCCATGGATTCTTTACTTTTCCGAGTGCCCCTAGTATCGGCGGCACTACTTCGAACAGTTGCCATACGATATTAGTATAGGTACTATCTTTTATATACTCTTCTGCAAATATTTTCTGAGCTGTGAAACGTGGATCTGGCTCTCTCAATACGGCATGTCCATAACCAGGAATCACTTTCTTAGCATCTAGTGTAGCCTGCACATATCCTGCGATCTGCTCGTTTGTCGGAGTTTTAGTTCCCAATACTTCGGTCATTTCTACAATCCACTTGATCACTTCCTGATTTGCGAGTCCATGTAATGGACCTGCCAGAGATGTCATCGCCCCTGCGTACGATAGATAAACATCTGCAAGCGTAGAGTTTACGAGATGACCCGTATGAGCTGAGGCATTACCTCCCTCATGATCGGCATGTATTGTAAGATATAATCTCATGAGAGATTTAAAATCTGCATCTCCACCATATCCTAGTAAATGAGCAAAATTCCCTGCCCAGTCCAGCGACTTATCGGCTTCGAAGTGCTCATCGTCTTTCCATGTCTTGCGATATACATATGCTGCGATCACTGGCAATCTAGCCAATAAGTTCATCGTATCTTCATAGGTAGCATCCCAGTAGTCGTTTTTACCCATGCCTTCAGCATATCTCTTGGCAAAAACACTATCCGTCTGCATTGCTGTTATCGCTAGTATAAACTGTGTCATCGGATGCGTATCCTTAGGCAGTCCATCTAGCATATTATATACATGCTGCGGTACTTTGTTTCTTTTTTCCCAATCGTCAGAGACCCATTGCACCTGCTCTTGAGTAGGAACCTCTCCTACAAGCATCAACCAAAATAAGCCTTCTGGCAAGGGTTCTTTACAATCTTCTGTAGACGGAAGTACTTTTTTAAGCTCTGGGATAGAGTATCCTCTAAAACGTATTCCCTCCTCTGGATCCAATTTAGATGTCTCCCATAACATACTTTTTACCCCTCTCATCCCACCTAAAGTTTGACTCAGGGTAACTTCACCGATTACTGTAGAACCGTGTTCTTTGGCGGTTGCTTTAATTTCGGCTTTAAGTTTGGAAGCTTTCTCTTGAAATAGTTTTTTTAATGGATCCATATAATGGCAGAATATTTTAAATATGTTAGTGGATTATAGTCGCTAAAATTACGGAAGATGTACCAATATCCTTTTACCGCTCAAGGCAAATTTTATTTCTTTTTGTCTCTTATCCTTTCTAGCTAGGGTATAGACGACACTATTGCTTTAGAGATAAAATAGAATACAGTTTTGAGGTACTTATTCTCCCTCATTATAACTCCATTTTATAGCAAGATGTTCCAGTATTTTAGAAGATTTAATAAATCATCACTGAAATACCTTGTAACTGACATTTCCACTCGCATTGCCTCTTAGCCAGCTTTAGATTACCATTCATCACTGTTATTCTACGACTCGTCTTATAGGATTTAATATCATGACTGTATTGATTGATTTTTGAGGTACAAACTCTAAAAGATGAAAAATCTAGCCTTAGCTACTGTTCTATTATTAAGCTCTGTAAACTTGAGCATTGCCCAAACCATTATTACTGGAATCGTAACCGATCCATCAGAGATGCCCATCATCGGGGCCAATGTCTATATAGAAGGCAGCTATGACGGAGCAGTCACAGAGATCGATGGAAGTTTTACGTTTAAGACGGATCTTAGAGGTACGCAGACCATCGCTATATCCTATCTCGGCTACGAAACCAAAACAATAGAAGCTCCCATCGAGTCGATGAATGCCTTAGTCATCCAACTCAGAGAATCGGCATCCTCTCTAGATGCAGTAGAAATCAGTGCGAGTACGTTCAAAGCAGGTGACAATTCTAAACTTGCCGTGCTGAAACCACTAGATATGGTCACCACAGCAGGATCCATGGGAGATGTGATCGCAGCTATTCAAACGCTTCCTGGAACTCAGGCAAATCCTGAAGACGGGAGACTTTTTGTCAGAGGAGGTGATGCCAATGAAACCAAAATATACATCGATGGCATGCGGGTTTTTTCGCCTTATTCTAGAACGGTTCAAGGCACTCCGAGTCGAGGTAGGTATTCCCCATTCTTATTTAAAGGAACGAGTTTTAGTACGGGAGGTTATGATACGGAGTTTGGGCAGGCACTTTCAGGAGTATTAGACATGAGTACCATCGACAACCCCAATGATACAGAAACCAATATTTCTCTAATGACCGTAGGCCTCGGTCTAGGACATACCCAAAAAGGAGAAAAACAATCCATAAGTATGAGCACCTCTTATATAGATCTTACACCTTACTACCTGGTCGCTCCGTCTAGATTAAATTTTGTTAAGCCCTTTAAATCATTTTCTGGAGAGATGGTACATCGCTATAATCTCAAGGATGGCATCATCAAAACCTATGTCGCAGGCGATGCAGGAACCGTCAAGATTAACAACAATAATCTCAACACCTCTGAAAATGAAACGGTCGACATTCTCAATAAA
>CALDEN010000218.1 GCA_937942405.1 uncultured Saprospiraceae bacterium | reverse complement strand
AAATGGGGCGACCGGAGTCGGAATGAGTATCTGGACAGATTGTAACGGAACGGCTTATATAGATCCTAGTGGAGCTTCTGTAGAAGAATGTGCTGCTGGGACAAATATCGAATTGTTTTGTGTTGAGCCCAATACCGTTTTTGTAATCGCGGTAGGAAGTTTAGATGGAGAAGAAGGAGGTTTTGATTTAACACTTACAGAAACTCCAAATTCAGTTGCAAATGATCAGTGTGCAAATGCCACGGACGAGGGAAGTTTACCTGCCGATTGTGTGGTGCAGAATATTGCTGGAAGTACAGTAGATGCATGTCCGGACTTTGATGTGCTTAGTTGTAATATAAACACAGAAGCTACAGTATGGCATACCGTTCAAGTTCCAGTAGGGGCTACAGATTTAATATTATCTGATATCAATGGAGATGTTGAAGTAAGTATCTTTTCTGGAGATTGTACTGGATTGACAGATCTTGGTTGTGCATCTGGGGATATGACTTTTGGTCTTACAGTAACAGGAACTTACACGATAGCAGTGCATACGACTGTAGGAGGTGCTGATGGTGCCTATGACTTCAACTTACTCGCAGTCGTACCACCTTCCAATGATGATTGTTTAGATGCGACTGATTTAAGTGGAGGATCTCTTACTGGTGAAACCAATGCATGTGCTTCTGCAGAAGCTGGAGAGCCATTTGGGGGATGTGGAGGAAGTGGAGATGATGCTACCGTTTGGTATGAGTACGATGTCACAACAGATATTCAAGATTTAACCATCAATTTAACGGCTCAAGGAATAGCAGATAATTATCTAATCGCTTATGATGGATGTGGGGGTAATTTAATAGAGGAAGACTGTAATGGAACAGAGGTGATTATTGATTGCCCTGTAAATCCAAGTACGATTTGGATTCAAGTAGGGAGTGAATTTGCAGATGCAGGAGATTTCGATATTTCGGTATCAGAAGGTGCTATCAAAATAGCCAACGATGAGTGTGATTCCCCTGAAGATCTGACACCCGCAGATGTTTGTGTGTTTGAAACAATGTCAGTTACCACTATCGATATGTGTCCAGAAGTGGACGGTGCGAGTAATCCGAGTGATTTAGGTACAGGATGTAACTACAGCGATGATGCGACATCTTGGTATTCGTTTACAACGACTGCTAGTACTAATGAGGTCGAATTTGATATGTTCACCGGAGGAGGGAGTATCTCTGTTTTTGAAAATAACTGCCCTGTAAATACAGTGGTAGCTAATTGTATATCATCATTCACCGCCATTACGGTTACAGGGAGTACGACCTATCTCATCGCAGCAACCATTCCAGGAACAGAGGATGATTTTACTTTTGATATTAAATTTATCGAGGCACCAGACAATGACGACTGTGTAAATGCAGAAGCCATTCCTGCAAACGGTTCTATAAATGGAGAAACAAACTTATGTGCATCTACAGAAGTAGGAGAATCCTTTAGTTGTGGAGGAGCTACCGATGATGCAACAGTGTGGTACACCTACGCTGTTAATACAGATATTCAAGAATTAACCATCGATCTCACTCAAACAGGAATAGCTGATAATTACCTTATTGCATATGATGCCTGTGGTGGTACCGTAATCGAGGAAGACTGTGGAGGGACTCAGGTAGTCATAGACTGTCCTGTAAATGGTACGACGATTTGGATTCAGGTAGGAAGCTTGGCAGATGATGCTGGCGAATTTGATATATCCGTAACTGAAGGAGATCCAAAAGAATCCAATGATGAGTGTGATGCACCTATAGATGTGTCTCCAGTAGATATTTGTGTTTTTGAAACAATGTCTGTTACCACGATAGATATGTGTCCGGAAGTAGACGGTGCAGGCAATCCTAGTGATTTAGGTACAGGATGTAACTACAGTGATGATGCGACATCTTGGTATTCATTTACTACTGGTGCGGGTGTTACTAATGTTGAATTCGATAATTTCACAGGAGGTAGTATTTCTGTATTTGAAGATGATTGTCCAGTAACTATTATTCTGGCGAGTTGTATATCTTCCAATACGACCATTGCAGTTAATGGGAATACGACCTATCTCATAGCGGCAACAGTAGCCGGAACTGAGGATGATTTTGATTTTGACATTAAGTTTATCGAGTCACCAGATAATGATGCTTGTGCAGATGCAGAAATATTAAATACAGGCACTACGCTTACTGACGAATCTACGATTTGTGCGACTTCAGATTTGGTAGCCTTATGTGATGCAAATGCCACTAGCACAGTGTGGTATACCTATACAGTCCCAGCAGGTGGACATAATGAGTTAACGATAGATATAACCAATTATGCCGCAACTACTGGAACAGATGAGTTCAATGTTTTTGCGATAGACGGTGCTTGTGGTTCTACGACCTTATGGAATCAAGGTGACGGTTCGGCAGCTGATTATTGTGGAACCTCAGGTACTGATTTGATCTCATTGGTTTGTTTAGAAGCTGGTGATATCGTTACGATCGTAGTAGCATCTGATCCTGATAATGAAGGGACTTTTGATATTACGATAAATGATGAAACCGATAATGCAGATTACAGTGCGACTTGTTTAGATAATGACCTTTGTGCTGATGTGGATAATTCACTAGGTACCATCACGACCAATGATGTAGATGGAGAGATGTGTATTACAGATTGTAATACGCTGGCCTGTCCAGATGATGAGATTAATACACTCTGTGGTGGGATTGTCAATAATGCTGTTTTTTACACGTTTACTACAGATAATGATCCTTTATTATCCGATGGTACAGATGTTTTTCTTCAAGTAAATATTAATAACTCCTGTGGAGACCTGACGGTTGCCGTTTTAGAAGGTGGTTGTGGAAGTTATACTTCTTTTACACCGATCGGATGTACGACTACAGATGATACAGGTAACGTAAATGTAGAAGGTGATATTCAACCAAATACGACCTACACGATAGTAGTGGGAACCAACGACAATGTGGGATGTGGAGATTTCGATCTATGTGTGCAAATCACAACAGGTTGTGCAAATGACGAATGTGCTGATGCAATAACACTAGACGATGGAGTCCAGTTAGCTACTCAAAATACAGGTTGTACCATGGATGCTACCACCTATAATTGTGGAACAGAAGAAGCGAGTTCAGCATGGTACTCTTTTACAATGCCTACTGGAACATCTGTAATGAATATAGATATAACGGGAGGGACTTTTTCTGTGCAAGTTTTTGATGGAGCCAACGGATGTCCACCAGGTGCAGGAGATATCGTTGACGATGGAGAGTTTTGCTCTTTTAGTGGTTCTGAAGTGATCAATTGTTTGCAAGAAGATACGGAGTACTTTATTCAAGTATCTTCTGCTGCAGGTACAGAAGTGATGTTTGACATTACTATATCAGGAACACCACCTGCTAACCCACACGATTTGTGTACTTCAGCGGATGCCATACCAGCTGGACCGGATTGTGAGTTTTTTCAATACTGTTTTGATTTAACCATTAAAGCATGTCCTGAAGCAAGTAATTTTGGGACAGCATGTAATTTTGATAGTGACGCGGTAGTATGGGCTAGCATTACCTTACCTACAAATGCGGTAGGTTTAGAATTTGAAAACTTCGACGACCCTAACTCTTTTGCTGCTCTTTTTGAAGATGGATGCCCAGCTACTTCTACAGTAAATGGAAGTCCATGTTTCACTGATGCAGATGGACTTACGACGATTAATGATTTAACTCCTGGTAATACCTATAATCTAGCCTTAGGAAATTCTAGTGAAGGTCAATTCTGTTTTGACATTAAAATAATTACACCACCGATGGGGGATGAACCTTGTGATACAAATGGATTTGCGGATGATGATTTTGTCGAGCTGGGATCGGGTGGTTCACTTTCTACAACTACATGTTGTGCAGTTGGAGCTAATGATGATCCAGCTGCAGATATTGCAAACCAAGAATGTAGCGGAGTGACGGATGATAATTCTGTTTGGGTATCTGTAGAAATAGATGATCAATTTGATGGGATGGAGGTTATGATATCTGGTTCTGGATCATTTACTTCTGAAGTATATAACGGTAGTGCGACTGCGGGATGTGCTGGATTTGATTCAGTAGAAGGATCTTCGTGTACTGCTGGAGGATCACTGACGCTAAATGTCTCCATTTGTGAAGGAATGAATACCCATTTTTGGATAAAAGTATCTTCAACAGATGCAAACTGTGGAGATGTAACCATTACCGCAACACAGGTAAAATCGTGTGATAATGCAGATACATGTGAGGATGTAACAGGTGCTCAAACTTTTGAACCTATAACAGACCCTAATGGAGCATTGCAATTTGAATGTTTGGCGGGATGTATGGAATATGCATGCCCAGAGGCCATAGGTGATTGTGGTTTTAATATGATGCCAGTAGTGTGGTTTCAAGTTACTCCGGATGATATAGCTGCACAACTCTGGGCAAATGTTGAAGTGCTTGGAGGAAGTTGGACTCCTGTTTTTGCCATCTTCGAAGGAGAGTGTCCTGACCAGGCAATTGTAGGAACGGCAGCGACACCTAATTGTAATATTGATTGGGCGATTGCAGATCAAATAAATCAGCCAGTAGATGATACCGTGGACACCTATTGGGTTGCAGTAGGTGCAGATGGAGATGCTCAAGATATAAATGAAAATCCTGATTTCACCATATGTACAACTACTACAATTACATTGATTACATGTCTAGGAGAGTTTGGAGGTGATTGCGATGATTTGACAGATTGGGAATTAATGGACAGTGATATAGAGGGACAAGAATTAGGGCCTATAGATGATCAAACAAACCCACCAGTTTTATGTCAAGGAGAATCACTTCAAATTTGTGGTGAGTTTTTCTATGATGCATCTGCGACAGGAGTGGATTGGTTGATAGGTATTGTTCCGATTTTTGGAGATGGTTGGGATATGTCACAATTTGATCCTTCTACAG
>CALDEN010000217.1 GCA_937942405.1 uncultured Saprospiraceae bacterium | reverse complement strand
TAGGAGGAGGAGTCGTGATGGCAGTTATCGGATTTATCCAAAAAGCCATGAATAAAGGATAAGCTTTAAGCCCTTTGTTGTATAACAAGTGAGCTGCATTTATTTATTTAGATGCGGCTTTTTTTATTTTTACTCCTATTTAAACTATAATCATTAGTGAAATCTTAGGTCTTAAATGGTATTACAACCTAATTCTAAACATCTGTCCATGTCTCTATTCAGAACAGCATTATTGTTAGCCTTCAGTATCATGAATATCGTAGCTCATGCTCAAATCGTTACCGATCGACCAGATCAGACGGAGAGCTCCATTACCGTACCACTGGGTGCATTCCAGATCGAGTCTGGAGTGCAGGCCTTCTATCAAGGGAATACAAGAACCATCTCTGCACCTAACTTCTTACTTAGATATGGATTAAGCAAAAAATTTGAACTTCGGTTATTTAATCAGCGTTTGGATGTACGCTCTCCTTTTGCAGAATTTAAAGGAATGGATGATCTACAGTTCGGGGCCAAACTCCAATTGTTCGATAAAGAATCCAGCTCTACAAAAGTCGCACTGCTCTCTCACATGGTCATCCCTTCTGGTACTGGAAACTTTCAAGGCAACTATTTAGGTACGATCACTAGACTTTGTATATCGCATAGCTTGACGGAATCATTGGGCTTGGCCTATAATATCGGCTATCAGTATTACGGCCAACAAGAAGGAGATATTATCTATTCAATGTCTTTATCCAAAGCAATAAATAAAAAATTCAGTGTCTATATAGAGCCATTCGGTGAGTGGGACGAACTTGAGGTATTAATTCTAAATTTTGACACCGGATTTACCTATCAGTATCACCCTCATGTTCAGTTTGACTTCACTTACGGACTAGGGATATACGAAGAATTCAGCTATATCGCAGCAGGAGTAAGTTGCCTTATAAATAAAGAATAATCTCTTTCTTTTGGCTACAGCCAAAAGAAAACTGTATCTACTCAGTTAATAACGAAGTGCAGCTAAGTAATGCAATAACAGCTCTATGAATTCTTAACTTTACCCATACAATACTAGACTATGGATATCCCGCAATTATACCGCTCCCAGAAAGCTTTTTTTAATTCTAACCAGACAAAGGACGTTTCCTTCAGAATCCAACAATTAAAAAAATTAAAGCATATCCTTAAGTCTAATGAGCAGAAACTCTACGACGCCATTTATACTGATTTTGCAAAATCTGAATTCGAAACCTATGCGACCGAGCTGGCACTGATCTATCATGATATCAATTTATTCATTAAAAAAATACCAGACTGGAGCCGCAAAACATGGGTCTCAACAGGCCTTGCTAATTTTCCAGCGAGCAGTTATGTCATGCCAGAACCTCTAGGAAACACCCTAGTCATAGGTGCATGGAACTATCCCTATCAGCTATCTATATTACCTGCACTCACCGCTCTAGCTGCAGGAAACACCGTCATACTCAAACCTAGCGAAGTGCCCTCTAACACCTCTCGTGTAATGGCCGAGCTCATTAACACCAACTTCTCGAGCGAATACTTTGCCGTAGTCGAAGGTGGAGTTCTAGAAACCACGGCTCTCCTCGAGCATAGATACGATAAAGTCTTTTTTACAGGAAGCACACAAGTCGGGAAGATTATTTATCAAGCAGCCGCAAAACACCTGAGCCCTGTCACATTAGAACTGGGAGGAAAAAGCCCCACAATCATTATGGCTGATGCCAATATAAAGATGACTGCAAAACGCATCGTCTGGGCAAAATTCCTTAATGCTGGACAAACCTGTATCGCTCCTGATTATATCCTCGTTGAGAAATCCGTCAAAGAAAAACTGATCGAAGCTCTGAAAAAAGAAATGGCCATCTACCCTCACTCTGCGGAGGAAATGAGCGATCACTATCTCAAAATCGTAAATACTAAAAACTTTGATCGCTTAGATGCCATGATCGATAATTCTAAAGTATGTCATGGAGGGAATAGAAATCGAGAAGATCGTTTTATCGAACCTACACTGATGAGAGATGTAAGCTTTGACGACGACGTGATGAAAGAAGAGATCTTCGGCCCTATACTTCCGATCATCGCTTTTACAGATCTAGATAAGGTGATACAAGAAATCAAAAATCGCCCAAAGCCCCTTTCCTTTTATGTTTATTCCAAGAACAAAAAAACGATAAAGAAACTACTCAAAGAGATCTCTTTTGGAGGAGGAGCGATAAATGATAGTGTCATGCATATTTCCAATAGTAATCTTCCCTTCGGAGGTGTAGGGATGAGTGGCATCGGGAGCTATCATGGTAAGACGGGATTCGATACCTTCTCTCATCATAAGAGTATCCTACATAAACCATTCTGGTTTGAGTCCAGTGTAAAATATCCACTTTACTCAAATCTTAAACGAAAACTGATCAGCTGGTTAGTAGAATAAGCTGAATAAGGTCAAGATTTATCCAATCAATAGCATGAGATTCAGATGCAGCGATAAAAATTAGCAATTGTCCATTATAGAAATTAAATTTGAGTAGGCACTAAATATGGAGCCAAAGACGTAAACCCTTTATTGTGTAAATCACAGTGGCCCTTCTTATCAATGAGAAGGGTTTTTTATTTACAATTACAAATGTCTCTCGGCATGATAACTCGATCGCACTAAAGGCCCACTTTCTACAAAGTCAAAACCTTTGGCCATACCCACCTCCTTGTACTCTGCAAATTTATCAGGATGTACGAAACTGTCCACTGCTAAATGCATCTTAGTAGGTTGTAGATACTGACCGATGGTCACTACATCACAGCCTGCCTCGATGAGGTCATCCATGATTTTAAAGACCTGCTCATCCGTCTCCCCTAGTCCGACCATAAAACCGGTTTTGGTCCGTTTACCGTAGTCTTTTATTCGTTTTATCTGTTCTAGACTTCTCGCATACTTGGCTTGAGG
>CALDEN010000216.1 GCA_937942405.1 uncultured Saprospiraceae bacterium | reverse complement strand
ATTGCTATTGTCAGAGCGGCTTGCAACAAAAATCTCTAATGATCGATGATGTACAGACATAGCTTTTATGATGCTGTATAATGAATTCTGAATGCTATGCCCAACATGCTCTGTCAGACAGAGGATTTTATACTTGGTCATAATAGGATCTCATTGAGTAGTGTAGCATCATTGTTTAATGACTTAAATAATTTTTGCTTAAACTTTCCTTTGGAACTATAAAGGTTGATACACATCTTATCGATGGCTATGGTAGAAAGTACCGTTTGGATAAAACTTTCGATAAGATCGTCTAGTCCTAGTCCGAGCTTGTTGAAATCTCGCCTGTCCATCAGCATAAGTCGATTAGTGTCAGATCCCCATTGGTTTTCGCCTTCTTTGACTGAGAGATTTGTTCCTAATATTTCCCATGAGTCATCTTCTTCTTTGAGATTATCGACTAGTGGCTGACGGGCTCTACGAGAATAGATGCATAGTGGTTTTATACCAGTAGGAGTACTGCTTACCATCATACGTATATCTGCCACATAGGTCGATCCATTACTGGTGGGGATCATGCCTACATGGTAGTATTTTCCTTGTTCGCTTCTAGAGCTCCAGTTGTAATTACCGATAAGACTTTGTACGATATAGCGTTCGTAATTTATGTCGGTTTCCATAAAAGCATTAAGTTCTCTTTCATTGGTGATGGTATAGACTCCTTGTCCTGCATTAGAGTAGGGGATTTTAACCACCGCATGGCCACCTAGTTTTTGGACCCAGAGAGGGATTTCTGCTTTACTAATATCCCAGATGGTTTCGGGCATATTAATTTTAAGTCCACTCTCTGCAAGTTCTGAATTGTATAAGTCGTATGCTTTGGCGGCGACCATTTTGTTGCGACCACCAGCTAGACAAGCCACGATTGGGTTTAGTATTTTAGTTTTGGAATGTAGGGGTAATCGATTCCAGGGCTTTTGAGTTACATATCTAAAAACTGCTCTAATAGGTATCCATTCGCTTTCAAAAAAGATGTGGATGACATCATTCTCTATCTTGATGTGATTATTTTCTCGGCCATTATAAAACGGTACGAGCAGCACATCTTCGCTGAATACATCAGCAATGACTGCAGCGTAGCCAGAAGTTTCCATGTGATTTTTATCATAGATTACTGCAAGCTTTCCGTCTACTCGACTTACGCCCTGTTTTGGTTTTAGATATGGCTTAAAGGTTCGTTCGATCAGCAGTCGATAAGAGCCATCCTCTTTGTTGTCATCTAAGAGCGGCATGGATTTTTGGCCTGATGGACAAGAGTTGTTTTCGATAACGACCATTTGTCGATTACCTTCTTCAGATGTCGCATTAAAAAGATCTGCACCACTCCATAGAAAGTACTTGCATCTGTAATTGAGAATATCCATTAATTTATCTCTGTCTACCTTCGGATTTAGATGACAATATCTGGAGACAATCTTGTTATTATCCAAATTGAGAAAGAAATTGACCATCGGGTGTATCGTAGCATTTAGTGCCTTGGGGTACCAATGGTTTTCATTGTTAAATGAGCCGGGTTTAACTAGTATAGTTTCGTTAGTCACGATCGTTTTTTATAATAACTTTAGTAGACGAAAGATATAATGAAAGGGTTCATTTACAATGACAATTTTTTAAAATAATTTCGATTATTTTCAGGCATTATTTTTATGTTTCAGTATACTGTAATCCGTTCATAATGCGTATGCATTATTTTTGGCTCAAGCCAATGATTTATACTCATTAGCAACGGTTATTTATTCCATTTCTGTGGGTGCGATATGTTTTAGCCTGTCCATAGCCAACTTACACTTAGAGTCGATTTTTAAAGCATGTGTATAATCTTCGATTGCTTTTTTAAATTCCTTATTGTGTTCGTAACTGATGCCTCTATCTAGATAATTATGTATGTCTTCAGGATATAGCTCTATGGCTTTACTTAAATCTTTAATTGCATTTCTATATTGACCTCTGAGTCCATAAGCACGGCCTCGTGGTGCATAGATGAGCGGCTGTATGTAGGCATTGTTAGATTGCTCACACCAGTCAAAATCGGCTATGGCCTTTATAGGATCTGCTTCTAGTAATGCAATGGCTCTGTGGTATCTGGCGGTGACGCTGGTCGTGTCGATCCGTATGGCCTCATCAAAGTAATGAAGGGCTTCTGTGTTGTTTCCCAGGTCAAAATGGCAATTGGCCAAGAGCTCAATAGCAGAGCTGCTGTATAAGTCGAGATGCTCTATTGCAAAACCGATATGATAGATAGCAGAATCTAATTTCCCTTCAGACCATAATCCACTGGCCAGTGTTTTTCTGGAGAATGGATCATCGGGATACCTTGTTACCGCTTGGCTAAATAAGGTGTTATGATTTTGCCAGATGTCCGACTGAGCTCTTGTCGTTTTTAAAAGCATCACGGTAATGAGTAATAAGAGAAAAGCTACGATTGATTTATTAAAGGCATTCCACATTTTCTGAAATACAAATCCGATTATGTAAGCCAATCCGATATATGGTAGATAACTATATCGCTCTGCTACGATTGCCGAACCAACGGGGAAAAACTGAAGCACAAGAGCAATAGTGAAAAAATAAAAACCCAAACTAAACGTGAGTACTTTTTTGTTCTGAATAATGGACCAAATAAAGCCTGCAATACTGCCGCAGCTTATAGTGATATAAATCCAGATATTGGATTCTTGGATCAAGCTATATGGATGAAAAGGGGAGAAGTCTATCGGCATGAAAAATCGACTCAGGTAAAAGAAATTTGCAAAAGAGCTGTTTTTAAATCGTTCAAAAACATCTGTATACGTATGACTTAATGCGTTAGCGTTTTCGGTTTGAGTGAGTATACCTCCTAAATCTCCACCACCTTGTACATCAATGGCTATTATACCGATGAGCAGAGCAGATGCGATAAAGGGTATTTTCTCTATATATAATTTGCGTTTATTGAATGCTCTAGATGTGATATAATCCAATAAAAATAAACATGGGACTAAAGAAACCGCCATTGCTTTGGATAAACAGGATAGTAGAAACATACATAGACAGAGTACATAGTCATGAACTTTTGATCTTTGGGTATAATCCCAATAAAAAATCATGGACAAAAGAAAAAAGAAACTGTACAATACATCTTTTCTTTCCGAAACCCATACAACTGATTCTACATGCATGGGGTGTATGGCAAACAACAATGCGGTGACTAGAGCTAAAATAATTTTACGATTGGAGATTCGATAGCTAAGGAAAAACACTAAAAGTGAATTGAGAATATGGATAACTATATTGGTAGAAATAAATGAACCTGCGGACTGGATGCCAGAATATTTTGCATTGAGCCATAGACTGATCATCGTAATAGGGTGATAGTTTAATGAGATGACGGTAGTCCATAGTTCTTTAAAGGAATCCCACGTAGCATTATAGAGTAATGGATTAAGTGTTACGTAAAATTGATCATCCCAATGCACAAACTGATTATCTATAGCAGGGTAGTAGCCACAAATATTAATGGCAATCAAAAGAGTAATAATGTAGAATGAGACTCGAGGAATACTTCTCATTCGATGCCATAATGGAATGTGTTGTATTTTTTTCATCGATAATAAATGGTGAGATGCCTATCTCAAAACCACCAAAACGATCTAGCACCTCGCTGATTTAACAATTTGCAATCAAAAATTATAAGGTTCAATAAATTCTTATCAACTCACTTGCCAATTATAGGAACAGGAAAAAATGACATCTTGAAGCGTCATTATGGCAATAAGATGTTGTAGGTAGACTGTAAATAATTTTGTGTTCGATCGCTAAGTAGAAATTATTAAAACAGAGAAAATATTAGATGCACCTATAGAGCGTCATGGAAAAAGAACTGAGATGAACTAACTACTTTTCTAAATTTCCTATGAGAAACAAGAAAACTCATTTATCCCACAAATATATTAGAGCGTTTCAGGGATTAACTTCGAAAATTTATTATAAACAAAAAAGTCTTTCTAGCAGATGAAGCAGTTAAAAAGGCATTCTATCTTACCA
>CALDEN010000215.1 GCA_937942405.1 uncultured Saprospiraceae bacterium | reverse complement strand
TATGTTTAAAATGGGTATAGTCAGCGTATATGAATTCCTAGAAAAAAGATATGACTCCTCCACACGTATACTGATAAGCATAGTCTTTCAGATATCGAGAGGTTTTGCTACCTCCGTGATGATATATACCGTTGCATTAATCCTTACTAGTGTTATGAATATTCCGATGTGGCAAACGATCTGTCTCATAGGTGTCGTAACACTTATCTATTCTTATCAAGGCGGAATGAAAGCCGTCGTGTACGGCGATGTCATTCAAATGATTATACTATTTATAGGAATACTTATCTGCTTAGCTTATGGGCTGCACTACTTAGGCGGATGGGAAATTTTGGTAGAAAATGTTGACCGAGAGCGTTTGACTGCTGTTAATTTTAATCAGATGGGTTTCGAAAAAGGGGAAGAATTCGGCTTTTGGCCAATGCTCATAGGAGGATTCTTTCTTTATGCCTCATATTATGGGACTGACCAAAGTCAAGTCCAAAGATTATTCTCCGCACGGGACTTACCTACCGTGAGAAAAGCCCTATTATGTAATGGCTTAATGCGATTTCCGATTACCCTTATATATTGTATCATGGGACTTGTCATCGGTACGCTGGTCGTGCAGCTCCCAGAGTTTGGGAAATTAATACCAGCTGACAAACCAGATCTTATGATCCCGATATTTATCAGAGAATATCTCCCTCATGGAATTATAGGAATACTGATGGTAGCAATCTTTTCTGCCGCGATGTCCTCACTGAGTAGCACAATAAACAGTCTAAGTGCAGCCACTACTGAAGATTTATTTAATCGAAATAAATCCTTACCCTCTGAAAAATATATGAGGTATTCCAAATATGCAGCACTTTTTTGGGGTGTATTTTGTATCACTTTTGCATTTTTTACGGGAGATATTGCAGATACCGTTATCGAGGCCATTAATAAAATAGGCTCCGTATTTTATGGACCTATATTAGCTACTTTTATTTGTGCTACAGCCTTAAAAAGAACCAATTATATAGGAATCAATTTGGGTATCGTTGCAGGAGTACTGGTAAATGTCTATTTATGGCTTTGGTGTCCACAGATTTTTTGGTTTTGGTGGAATGCAATAGGAGCGGTCGTTACCACCGCAGTCGCACTAGTGAGTAGTTTTGTTACAGCTGATAAGAGCCCCAATATCGATATCGATAAGGTAGAAAAAGATCGCATACCATTAAAATACGCGATCGCTTTAATACTGTTTTTCTTTATCATTGTACTAATTAGTATTTCAGTGCCCAGATTTTTTTAACAGGATGATCGGAGTAGATATAGGAGGTAGTCATATAAGTAGTGTACATTTTGATGCTAAATTTATAAACGCTCTTAATGATACAATCATCAGCAACTACGTATCCATTACCGGCAGTACACAAGAAGCAATACTCGACGAATGGACAAGCAATATAAGAGCTAGTATTCAATCGAAAATTAATTTTGATGGTAAAATAGCGATCGCCTTTCCGGGACCATTTGATTATCAAAAAGGAATAATAGAAAGTCATCCAAATGGGAAATTCGGACCACTCACAAATCTAAATTTAAAGGAAGCCCTTCTCGATAGGCTTCCTGAAAGTTGTGATATTCATTTCCAAAACGACGCTACTTGCTTTGGATTGGGAGAATATTTCTACGGCAATTACGATCATTCTCGGATACTAGCATTGACGCTCGGTTCAGGAATCGGAAGTGCTTTTATAGAATCTGGAATCCCTATAAGAAAAAGCAATAGGGTGCCTGACGGTGGTGAGGTTTATTATCTACCCTTTAGAGATGCAAAAGCTGATGATTATTTCTCTACCAGATGGTTTGTTCAAAAAGCCAAAACCAAGGGACTCAACATCAAAGGTGTAAAGGAACTCGTAGAAAGCAAAAACAGAAAAATCATTGTTGATATATTCGATGAGTTTGCACATAATTTTATTCATTTTTTTAGTAAAATAGCTTTAGATTTTAACGCAACTATGATCGTGATTGGTGGCAACATATCATTGGCTTGGAAGCATTTCGGAAATCAACTCATCAAAAATTTTGAGCAAAAAAACATTCAAATAATACAAAGTCAACTAGGAGAAAAAGCAATTTGCCTGGGTGCAGCACGTTCGATGCATGATACACTAGATTTATGAAAATACTTTTATGTCCAGATAAATTTAAAGGCTCTCTAACTGCACAAGAAGTTTGTGATATGCTCAGAGAAGGAATCCATCAATCCCTCCCAAAAACGGAAGTCATCTCCCACCCTATCGCCGACGGGGGAGATGGATCGATCCGAATTTTATATAACAGACTAAACCTACATTCCAAAAAAATAGATACTATAGATCCACTAGGACGTAAAATTCAAGCTGAATACGCTTATTCAGATAATACTGCCTTTATCGAACTTGCCAGTGCGAGTGGTCTGGTACTGCTAAATAAAACGGAAAGAAATCCTCTTATCACATCTACCCGAGGTACTGGATATATGATTAAAGATGCCTTAGAAAATGGCTTCAAAAAAATATATTTATTTATCGGAGGCAGTGCCACAAATGATGCCGGAATAGGTCTTGCTCAAGCATTGGGCTTCAACTTTATGGATCAAAATGGACATCAATTGGATCCAGTAGGCATGCATTTAATTAATATTGAAAAAATAGAAAATAGCTCTCCATTTGATTTTACTAGCATAGAAATTACCGTTCTATGTGATGTAACAAATCCCATGTATGGTCCAGAAGGAGCAGCCTATACTTATGCAAGACAAAAAGGAGGATCCTCGGAAACTATAAAAAAACTTGATGATGGTTTACGGCATTTTAATACCATCCTGTGCAAAACCATCGATAGAGATATATCCTCAATACAGGGAATGGGAGCCGCTGGAGCTGTCGGAGCATCATTGTCAGGTTTATTAAATGCCAAACTAATTGGTGGTTTTCAATTAATGTCAGAGATTACCGGACTAGAAGAAGCCATTAAATCTGCCGATGTGGTTATAACAGGAGAAGGTAAAATAGACCACACCTCTTATCAAGGAAAAGTAGTAGGCAATGTATTATCTCTTTGTCAAAAACATCATACCCCCTGCGGAGTGGTCGGAGGAGTTGTAGAAAACGCTAATTCATCTTTCCTTTTTACACAAAGTATTATATCCAAAGCAATCGATATTGAAGAATCCATGCATTCACCTAAAAAATACTTAAAAAAAATCGGTCAAGAGATCGGCGATAAATTAAAAAACTTGTAATAGTGTGGATTAAGATCCAATGATCTATTCTTTGGATTTTTGGCAATGCTGGCTATCGTGATATTTAGGTGCAAAGTTGTTTAGTTGGACTATATTTGAATAAATAGCAGATTTCTATGAACAACAACATTTCTTTATACACAATAATTCTATGCAGCTTATTCGCCAGTTGTGCTGTCTGTACTGTCGACGAAAAAAAAGGAGAGTTTACACTTAGCCAAGAAACCATCGATGCTTTTCCATTCAAGGCCGACCCTAGCGTTGTAGCTACTCCCGATACTTTTGTGTACACCGCACAAGACTCTAGCAAAATTTATATTGCAGGTCATGTTTCAGCACCAATAAAAACGGCGAATTACTTTAAGTCCTATCCCGATCCTGGCGAATGCGATTCTATAAGAGAGTATGTGCAAACGGAAAGGATCAGCCTCGACCATCGGACAGAAAATGGAATTGCTCAATTAAATATAAATCTAAGCACAGGTATAGAAAAAAATAACAATGTAGATTCTATGGCTGTTTTTGAAAGAATAAATGTTCGTCTTTTAGCTTGGTCTATGCGTACTGATTCTTCTAAGCAGTATAATATAAACTTTGATATCATTCTAGATGAAATACAAAATGAAATTTCAAACGAATATAGATTACAATTAAATGAAGCTACTGCGATACAAGACACTACTGTCCATGGGTACTATTATGAAACTTTATTTACTTCAAAAGGAACAGGCATTGAGGTGTTCTATGCACTAGATAAAGGTCTGGTTTATATTGAGTTTGACAACGGAGATTATTGGAAACTAGATTAGCCTAAGTCAGACAATTAGAAAATAAAAAATGTACCTAGGTTTAAAAAAGACAGACATTTACGAAGCCGTACCTCTAGTTGTGTTATCGATAATATGCCTTGCATCCATCATCAAGGTTAATACGTCAGAGTATTCTTTTCAAAATCCGCAATACATCGGATTAAGCTTACTAGCGATTTCAATAATTCTTTTCAGTATTTACAGAAGGGGATATAAGTATGTGTTCGGAATAAGCTTACTATTAGCACTAGTAAATCTCATAGGTTTTACTGCAACAATTGTAACTATTGAGTTTTTCGGCATGTCTATTCAGCTATTACCCATTCCGATTATTTTATTATTTTTTTGGGTAAATCAAAAGGAAGTACTCGATTTATTAGGCATGAATTACGAGCACAATACAGCTCTAAGTAATTCTAAAATAGATGGATTTAAAAAGAGATTTTCCAAACTAACAGATCATGAAATTGAGAAAAAACTTAAGCAAGATCTTATTGCAGAAGCTATCGAGGCATTACAACAGCTAAAGGAG
>CALDEN010000214.1 GCA_937942405.1 uncultured Saprospiraceae bacterium | reverse complement strand
ATGCCGTACTTAAAGAATAAGTCGTCTAACTGTGTATCGTAAGGTTGAGGCACAAAAAATCCATTACGGCTGATACTATCGAGCGGAGCATACATTTTTTCCAACATCCAGATCACCTTACCCCCATTCATTATATATTGGTCGATCTTAAATTGGTTTTTGAGAGACACTGCTCCTCGTGCACCTGGAACGATCAATAGATCCAACTCACTACCGATCTGAACGATGCTATCTAGATTGAGCCTTCCGGTATTGTAAAATGATTTTAATGAAGTCGTTAAACTGGCAAGTTGCTGATCTTTCAACTCTCCGTTACCTTGGGTAAAAAGGATATTGGGCTTATCGACCAGCTTCAACTTCTGAATGGCATCGGCAAATTTATATTCTAACAGTGAGACAGAATTATTCAGAATCTGCTCATCTGACAATTCGGCTGTTTGCTGTTCGAGCAAGTTGACGACTACTCTACGCTGCCCATATTGGAAAATAGCAAATGGATATATCTGCTTCTGACTGACCTCATCGCCATCCTTGAATGTAAGGTTTATCGGATTTATTCCATCCTTGGACAGTTCTAGTTTTATGGCATTATCTGCTTTAGTATCTCCAGTAAATGGATCCTCAAATTCATAGTCCACCAGTGAATTTATACTGCTAAACTTCTGCATCATCTCACGAGTAGCACTCTGCAATCGCTTAAACCCTGCCGGAAAATCCCCTTCGAGTAATACTCTTACGAGAATCGGCTCTTCTTGTGCTTCTAATAAATTTTCTGTCGCCTGAGTGAGTGTATATCTTTTATCTCCGGTGAGATCTATCTGTGTATAAAAGTACTGTGACAATACATTTACCAAAATCAATATCCCCAACACAATCAATGCTTGGGTCAATGCCTGCAGTTTACGTGATGTGCTCTTTCCTACCATTTCCGTCTATTTAGTGAACTGATGGAAAGCATTAAGAAAAAACCTATGACGGATAAGAAGTACACTACATCTCTGCTATCTACCATCCCATTACTGATGGAGAGATAGTGATGGTTCATTCCTATTTTCTTTACGATATCATCGGTACTCCCATAAAATACGGGCATCCTACTGATGGAATCAAAAGTCCAATGCATAAAAAAGCATAAAAATATAGCCAGTAAGAAAGCAACGATTTGGTTATTAGTCAATGAAGACGCAAACATACCGATCGCTACAAATCCTCCAGACAGAAACATCAGACCGATGTACGATCCGATCACCGCCCCTGTATCTACATTGCCCACAGGCGAACCTAACTGATAGACCGAATAATAATATACGAGCGTAGGCAGTAAGGCAATCAGGACCAAAGACCAATTGGCCAAAAATTTCCCTATCACGATCTGCCAATCTTCTAGCGGCTTTGTAAACAGAAACTCGATCGTCCCTTCTTGGTATTCCTCGGCAAAGCTCCTCATCGTAATCGCAGGTATGAGAAACATAAAAATAATCGGGGCTATCGAAAATAATTGCTCCAGTCCTGCATAATTATAATCGAGAATACTGGTATCTGTAAAGACCCACATAAAAAGTCCCGTCACAATCAGAAACAGACCGATCACTATATAAGCCATCAGCGAACTGAAAAAGGAGAATATTTCTTTTTTGTAAATACTAAGCATCTATCGTTAACTCTTGGAAAATATTTTCTACACTTATTTTTTCTTCTTTCATCTCGACAAGCACCCAGCCTTGTTTTACGACTTCTTTAAAAATAGCTGGTCGGATATCCTTGTCTCCATCGATGGTAAGCTCTACTGCTGATGGATTTATTTTTTGCACTCCAGTTATTCCTTCTAATCTAGTAAGAGCTGAAGCATCCGTCTCTTTATCGAAGTGAAGGTTTATAATCTTCTTTCCGCTGGCTCGCTGTTGCAATTTATGTATCGGGTCATCGGCGATAATCTGCCCTTTATTAAGAATGATCACACGATCACATAGAGCTTGTACCTCCTGCATAATATGACTAGAAAAAATCACTGTTTTCTCCTTACCGAAATCTTTGATCAAGTTCCGGATTTCTGCCAACTGATTAGGGTCGAGCCCCGAAGTCGGTTCGTCCAATATGAGGACCTCTGGGTCATGCATAAGTGCTTGTGCTAGACCGACCCGCTGTCTATACCCCTTGGACAAAGAAGAGATCACCTTATGCTGTTCTCTACCCAATCCTGTTTTTTCGATCATATCATCGATGCGAGCTCGACTATTTTTCAAGCCCATAACATCTGCCACAAAGGACAGGTACTCTCTCACATACATCTCCTTATACAAAGGGTTATGCTCAGGCAGATAACCGATCGCCCTACGTACATCTCTCGAATGGGTCTCAACATCATAGCCACAAACCTCTGCAGATCCAGACGATGCAGGCATAAATCCTGTAATGATTTTCATGGTTGTGGTCTTTCCTGCCCCATTAGGGCCTAAAAAACCGATGATCTGTCCTTTTTTTGCCTCAAAGCTGAGGGAATCTATTGCTTTTTGAGCACCATATATTTTAGTAAGATCTTTTACAACTACGGACATAATTACACTTAATACTATTGTAAAACTAAGAAATATCTAGGCTTAATGTTCAGGCATCATGTCTTCTAAAACACTAATGAGTACTTCGAGATCCCAGGCATCCTCGTAATCGAACTCTTCGATTTTTGTACGGGTCAGTGAGCTCAGGTAACCGCCGCTATTTAGGGCTTTGCCGAAGTCATAAGCCAGTGAACGGATATAGGTTCCTTTGCTGCAGCTTACCTCAAAGGATATCTCGGGCAACTTATTATCTGTAATATCGAACGAATGAATCGTAATCTCCCGTGGAGTGATTTCTACTTTCTGCCCGGATCGAGCATATTTATAGAGGGCTTTTCCGTTTTTCTTGATTGCAGAGAATATCGGTGGCATCTGCTGTATCACTCCCACAAATGACTGTCGATGCTCTTCCATCAGCTCATCAGTGATGTGCTCTATCGGAAACGTCTGATCTACCTCAGTCTCTCTATCATAACTCGGTGTCGTCCCTCCGAGACAGATGGTGCCTTTATATGACTTACTTTTGGCTTGAAGGGTATCTATGGTCTTTGTGGATTTCCCAGTGCATAGGATAAGCAGTCCGTCGGCTAGTGGATCTAAGGTTCCGGCATGGCCTACTTTTATCTTCTTGACATTGAGGTATCTCTTAAGGCTATATCTTAATTTATTGACGACATCAAAAGAAGTCCACGTCAGCGGTTTATTTATCAAAATAGTCGTACCAGCCAGAAAATCTACCTGACTGAGGTCAGCATCTTTGGTTAATATCATAATCCTACAAATACAAACACGAGAATAGCTACTACAAAACAGTAATACGAGAAGTACTTTAATTGGCTCATTTTGACCAACTTGATCATCCATGTACAGGCGACCATTCCAGTTAAAAATGCGGCAACAAAACCGATTCCCAGTTCCGTTATGTTTATTTGGCTAGAGCCAAATTCTCCATCCAGTAGATCCTTTGCCATTTTTCCAAAGATCAATGGAACCACCATCAAAAATGAAAAACGTGCTGCCTTCGTACGATCGATCCCTAAAAGTACCGCTGTAGAAATCGTCGCTCCAGATCGTGATATCCCCGGCATAATCGCTATAGCCTGAGAGATACCGATCAGTATCGCTTCTTTATATCCGACATCTTTAATGGTCTCTTTGGCTCGATCGGCTACAAAAAGCAGTAAACCGGTAACGATCAACATACTCGCCACTAAGATTAGATTTTGATTAAACAACGCATCTATCGCATCTTCAAAAAACACCCCGACTATAGCCGCAGGAATCATAGATGCGATGATCTTAAGTACAAACGGCATGGAGGAATTCTCTTTAGAGAAAATCTTAGCAAGTATATCTAGGATGTCTTTTCTGAAAATCACGATGGTACTCAGAGCTGTTGCAAAGTGGAGAACCACTGTCATCATCAAGCTCTGCTCACCTACGTTATCATCTCCGAGCAGATACTTAGCGATCTCTAAATGACCGCTACTACTCACTGGTAAAAATTCAGTTAAACCCTGGATAATCCCCAGAATGATGGTGTCCAATACTCCGTTCAAAAGTTGTGATTA
>CALDEN010000213.1 GCA_937942405.1 uncultured Saprospiraceae bacterium | reverse complement strand
ATCGTACATACTTCTATAGTAGTCCGCTACTATTCCATTTGTAGATTCTATTGTGTAGTTTTCAAACTGAGCTGCCTCACCTTCACTACTTTTACTCTTTGTGTTATCACTACGCATTTCCGTCAAGTAAAACTCTCTCTGCACACCATGATTATCATTTGTACTTGTAGAGTTTATCCCTTGGATACCGTCATACATGTTTATCACACCAGCTTCTAACTGAGCTTCGTTTTCATAAAACCCAGCAGCACTTACCCCTGAGGTCGGCACTGGATTTAAGAAATCATCACCACATGACACGATGGTCATGGATACGGCGATCATTAATAAGAAATATAAATTTTTCATTTTTTTATTTTTATTAAATACTAATTAAAATTCAAGATTTAGACCTACACTCATCGTTTTCTGAATCGGAGATCCTGCTCTCTGATAACCCCATGTAGTAGGACTTGTATTATTAATAGACTCTGGATTAAACCCAGTATATCCCTCAGCAGTACTGTACCACATGTTCTGTGCAGCAACATAAATTCTAGCACTAGAGAAAGCCTTAGTTTTAGAAACAGCTGATTTAGAAAGTCTATAACCTATAGTTACATTTCTTAATGCAACGTAAGATGCATCTTGAATAATATCGTTAGTAAATATTTTTTGCTTGATAAATTCTTGATTAGGAGTTACATCAGGATTGAAATCCTGTGCACTGTTAAAGTGGTTAAATATATACTGGTCTCCCATATTTCTAACCTCAGCACCGTGACTTCCCTGGAACATGAAACTGATATCAAAATCTTTGTATCCAATGTTATTACCTACACTCCAAACAAAATCTGGGTAAGGATTACCTAATATCGTCTTGTCATCATCGTCAATAATTCCATCTCCGTTAAGATCTTTTACATATACATCCTGAGCTTCTCCACCTACTGGGTGATATGCATTATTCAAGTGTTCTAATGCAATATCGCTATCAACTACCCATCCGTAAAAAGAAGAGATAGGCTGACCTTCCATGTTAATCCACTCTGCAGCTCTTTTACTATCTACACTTTGAATCTGACCATCAGAATCTGCAAAGTCCAATAATGTATTCTCATTTCTAGATGCAATAAATGAAGTAGTCCAAGTTAAATCTTTATTTCTAATGTTACTTGTTCTTAATTCTATCTCATATCCTTTGTTTTCTACTTTTCCAAGATTTACTAATGCCTCAGAAAATCCTGTAGTGTACGATACTGGGTTATTTAATAATAACTGATCACTCGTTCTATTGTAATAGTCAAAAGATCCAGATAAGAAGTTGTCAAATAAAGCAAAATCAATTCCAGGGTTAACCTCACGAGAAGACTCCCATCCTAAGTTTGCGTTTGCAATATTAGATGCTTGTATTCCTGAAGCTACAGATCCATCAACTACAGCAGTTGTAGGTCCTAGAGAGGCGATAGAAGGATAGTAATCAGTTAAGGTATTACCAGTTCTAATCGCATTATTACCAGTTAAACCATAACTCGCTCTAAATTTCAAGAAGTCAATTATACTGTTGTCTTTCAAGAAAGATTCTTCACTCACTACCCAACCAACAGAAACTGCAGGGAATATACCATACTTAGATTCTGGACCGAATCTAGAACTACCATCTCTTCTAAAACTTACAGATGCTAGATACTTATATCCAAAAGCATAATTCAATCTACCAAAAACTGATGCAAATCTATCTTGGTACTCCTCAGAGCTTGCTCCAGCGATAGTAGTTCCACCTGAAATCGTTTTAATTAAATCGTTTTCATATCCCGTAGCTGTTACTCCACTTCTTTGGAAATCCCATTTCTCTGCAGAAACTCCTAATACAGCATTAAATTCGTGGTCACCGATTTCTTTATCGTAAGTAAAATAATTTTCATTTACTAAGTGGATTCCACTGAAATTAGTAAGATCTAACTGGATATTAGAAGCTCCATTTCTGTGAGCTCTTAATCCCTGGTATCTTGACCCATCAGTTACTTGGTAATCTCCAGACAATGAAGTTCTAAACTTCAAACCATCAGCGATTTTGAATTGTAAATATGTACTTCCGAAGAGTTTAAATCTATTTTCAAATCTTTCTCTTTCGATTACTTTAGCTGCTGGGTTAGTATTAGACGTATTACTTATGTCCGTCTCTCCTCCATCGCCATAAAGGTCATAATTATCAAAATGACGCTGAGTTGCATAATCACCTACTTGTACATCTGGGTAATTAGCTCTATCTACATACTGAATAGTATTTTCTGTATGATAAACTGGTAACCAGTTAGTTTGTCTGTTTATGTCATGAGTAGAACCATCAAATCTTCTTCTGTCCGTATATGAAGGTGCTACACCTGCTCCGAAAGTAACCCTATCACTAATCTTAGTTTTAAGTTTAAAGTTTAAGTTATACTTCTTGAAGTCATCTGTAAGAAGTACACCCTCGTCATGTGTATAACCGAAAGTAGTACTGAAATTTGTTTTCTTGTTTCCACCTCTAGCACTTAGAGAATGATTAGTAATCATACCACCGTCAAAAATTTCATCTTGCCAGCTTCTATCAATACCGATTAGTTGCTTATACTTAGTTCTGTCAGATAATTCGCCATTTGCAGCCATTTCAGCAGCAGCAGTTTCTGCTATACTGAACGTATATGCATCACTGTGACGAGCTTCTTTAACCCCTACGTAACCGTTGTAAGAAAATTTAGTTTCTCCTGCAATACCGTCTTTAGTAGTAATAAGGATAACACCATTTCCTCCTCTAGATCCATAAATCGCACATGAAGCAGCATCTTTTAATACTTCAAAAGAAGCTACATCATTCATATCCAAAGATCCTAAAAAGTCATTATCAACGATCAAACCGTCTACAACGATAAGTGGATCAGAACTAGCTACCATAGATCCCGTACCTCTAATACGTATAGTAGGAGCAGAACCTGCCTCACCTTCTGTAGAAGATATGTTTACACCCGATACTTGACCGACAAGTGCTTCATCGACTCTAGCTACTGGTAATTTATCTAATTTATCACCACCTACTTTAGAGATTGCTCCCGTGAGGTGAGATTTTTTAGATGATCCGTAACCGATTACGACTACCTCGTCTAAAGTTTCAGAATCTGTTTCTAGTAC
>CALDEN010000212.1 GCA_937942405.1 uncultured Saprospiraceae bacterium | reverse complement strand
AAGACGAGGAGGATGAGACCATCACAACAGTAGGGAGGGAGATCATTTTTATTACTGCCAAGACTTTAGTGGATTGTATGCATAAGGAAGGATAGACCTTGCTACCCTCTATCCTCTATCCTCTAGCATATCTAGATAGAGATCTTCTACCTTATCTCTGGCCCATTGTGTTTTTCTTAAAAAAGTAAGACTAGACTTTATGGAAGGATCTTTTTTAAAACAGTTTATGTTTATCTCCATAGCTAAGCCATCCCAGCCATATTCTTGATATAGCTCCTCGACAATGGTAGCCAGTTTTACACCATGTAGTGGGTTATTGGGCTGTATGTTTTTTTTATCCACGGTCCTAGGTATTCGTTTAAATCTATAGTTTATCCACAGCGGTTATTTAATCCCTTTTTCTACTGTGGCGAGCACTTCTTTCTCTGCGGTGATCGCTTGTTTGAGAAGTTTCTTTGCTTCTTTAAGCGTCTTTTCTACATACTTACCATCATCGAGGTCTTTACTGTTTATTAGTACATTGAGGTATGCACCATGTACAGCTGCTCTGGCACATAGAGCACCTACACCAGCATCAGACAGTGAGTTGGGATTACCACTTGCAGCCATTCGTTTTAATAAACCGAAGGATTTGAGAGAAGTCTTCATTACTTTAAGAGGAACCTCTATTGCATTGATGGTGGCATCGTTGATGGCTTGGAGTCTACTTGCTTTTTCTTCGGCAGTTCCTTTGGCCATACGTATGGCAGTAATGATCTGATTAAAAGCATGGGTGTCTTCATCTACTAGACCTAGTAGGGCATCTTTTATTCGCTGACCTTCTTCAGCCACCTTAGAGAAGCTTTCCCACTTATCGTCCCAGCCTCTTTTATGGCTAGAAAGATTAGCAACCATCGTTCCGAGTGATACTCCGAGTGCTCCTACGTAAGCAGAGATACTACCTCCTCCCGGTGCAGGACTTTCTGATGCGGTGTCATCTGCAAAAGCAGAGAGTGTCTTGTGTATGAGCGGACTTTGCATCTGGTCTTTTAAGACATACTCGATGATTTTTTTGTCTGGATCGAATGGTCCCAGCTCATCTAGTCCCAAAGATTTAACAGCGATATGTATGATCTCTCTTTCTGATATTCCGACAGAGCGTTCTTGTTTTTCTAAGAAATGTCTTCCGGCATCTAGCATTACCTTTAAGGGTACTAGTCCGACGATCTCTGATCCAGTAACCCTCATTCCTCTTTTTCCAGCACTTTTTACGGTTTCTTCAAAAGCCACATGTAGTGGTGTGACGACAATATTAGTTAAGTTCATAGAGATCTGAGCGACGCCATATTCTTCTATATACCATCCGATCGCTTTTACGGACTTACATTTTCCTTTTTGACGCAGAGGATTTCCTTTTTTATCCTTTAGGATTTTTCCATTTATTTTACCGCCTTCTCTTTTTAGTCTCCCGTTTTCTCTGATATCGAATGCGATAGAGTTTGCCCGACGTACAGAGGTTGTGTTTAGATTAATATTATAGGCGATGAGGAAGTCTCTAGCACCGATTGCAGTAGCACCGGCACGAGGATTAAACTTAGCAGGGCCGTAATCAGGTTTCCATTTAGGATCTTCTAATTTTTGTTCTAGACCTTCATACTCTCCGGCTCTTACAGTGGCTAGATTTTTTCTTTCTGGGCGAGATGCTGCACTCTCATATAGATAAAATGGAATATCTAATTCTGATCCTGCTCGTTCGGCTAGTTTTACGGCATATTTTGCAGTCTCTTCCATAGAGATATTGGCGATCGGGATCAGTGGGCATACGTCTGTAGCACCCATCCGAGGATGCTCACCACTATGCTTAGACATATCGATAAGCTCTGAGGCCTTTTTGATGGCCTGAAAAGCAGCTTCTATAACTGGGTAGGGTTCACCTACAAAAGTGACCACCGTACGATTAGTCGCTTTACCAGGGTCCACATCGAGTAGTTTGACACCTTCTATTTTTTCGATCTCGTCAGTGATCTGTTTTATGATGCTCATATCTACCCCTTCGCTAAAGTTAGGGACACATTCGATTAATTGTTTGCCAGCCATATTTTTCAATTAATGATTAAAAGATTTGCTATTCACTCGAAAAAAAGAGAATATTAAACACGAAATTAATTCTGTTTTACTAAATGACATTTAAATATCCATTATTTCTATACTTGCTTTTTTCTTTCGCTATAGCGAATGCACAAGAAGTCAGTGTTTCTAAGGAGTTCAATCTCAGAAATGATTACTCCTATGAGATTTTAGGAAATGTGGGCGATCACATCGTTTTATTGAGAGATCAGGGATTAGAATATTCTTTGGAGGTTTTAGGAAATGACCTGTCCTATAAAAAAACGGTAGAGATCCAGTTTGAAAAATCAAAAATTGAGCTCATCGGTGTGGTCAATCGGAATGAAAAATTTACCATTTATTACTCATTTAAAGATGAAGGAAAGACACACATCTCTGCTAGAAGTTATAATCATAAAGTAGAACCGATAGATACCACCTTGCTCTTTCAGGAAAAAACAAAAGTTATTAAACCACAGTTCGATATTGCAGTATCTGAAGATAATTCTAAAGTCCTGGTCTATAATAGGAGAGATAAAAACGAGCTGAATATAATCGCTATCGATCAAGACTCTGTCAAGGTACTTTATGATGATATTATAAGTTTTGATGTGTATGATCTCCGTTCAGATTTTAAAGAAATCATCATTAATAATATCGGGGAGGTTTTTATACTTCTAAATAAAAACAATAGAAGAGGAGACAAGGAAAAGAACATTGCAGAAGTAAATTATGTCAGTCCGTATACAGACATTGTAGAATCCTATCAGGTAAGTCTATCAGGTATCGTAGCATCAGACATGAATATTTTTTTTGACAATAAGAAAGACAATATTCTAGTGGTGGGACTCTATCATGAAAAAAACAAAACAGCATCACAGGGGTACTTTATGGCCAAAACATCGAAACGTCAAATATCACCACTGGTAACTGCAGAGTTGTCACCATATAGTACAGAGGTGTTAGAAGCTGTTTACGGAAAAAAAATAGAAGAAGAACTTAAAAACTTTAGCATTAGTGATGTCGTATTTAGAAATGACGGTGGCTTTTTACTTATCACTGAAATGAATAAAGAATTGGCTCGACGCACGTACTATAACGGGACCAGTAGGTTTAATACGAGCAATAACCCGGGCTTATGGAAAGACTATTATAATGAGCACATCATTATGTTTGCGATAAAGCCTTCTGGAATAGAACACTGGGCGGAGGTGCTTCATAAAAAGCAGTTTTCACAGGATGACAACAATATTTACGGCTCATTTTTTATGTACAAGTCTCCATCGAGATTACGTCTTATCTATAATGATGAAATCAAAAAGAACAACACGGTTAGCGAATACGTCATTAACCCCATCGGTGAATTTGAACGCAATGCGGTACTAAGTACAGATTACCAAGACCTAAGTTTGAGATTCCGCGATGCTTTGCAGCTATCACCTACAGAATTACTCGTACCTAGTCAGCGAAATTATAGGCTTAATTTGGTTAAGATAAAATATTAGAAACCGTTTTTTTGTTAGCTTTAAAACTACCTTCGTATGAGATATGCAGGTACCAGGTTTTTTAAAATTTTATACTCGTTTTTTTGAAGGTTTGACTAGAGATACCTGGTATGTATCGCTCGTATATCTCATTAATCGATCTGGTGAGATGGTTATTCCCTTTATGAGTATCTATCTGACTTCTCAGCTCGGTTTTACTAAAACTCAAAGTGGCATCGTGCTTTTTTGTTTCGGCCTAGGAGCTATGATAGGATCTAATATAGGTGGTGACTTATCTGATAAGATCGGTTATTATCGAGTGATGGCTCTCAGTCTGATAGGCTCTGCAGTTTCCTTTTTCATGATTTTGTTTTTTACAGATTTTTATCTGCTCAGTTTATGGATGATCATCACCGCTTTTTTTAGTAGTATGTTCAGTCCGGCAGCCTTTAGTGCAGTAGGTCAGTGGGAAGGAGAGGAAAATATGACTAGAGGTTTTTCGCTGTTGCGAATGGCTATAAATCTGGGAATAGCCATAGGTCCTGCGATAGGAGGATTACTAGCTCATAAAATCGGATACGACTGGTTATTTATATTAGATGCGATAACATGTATCCTCGCTCTAGGGATGTTATATAAAATCTTACATCACAGAGATGGAGAAAAAATCAGTGATGTTAATGATGACACAGACGCTAGATCACCTTACCGAGATCCAGTGCTTATGTTTTTTCTGTTTTTTAATCTCATTAATATGGTGGCATTCTTTCAGATCTTATTTGCGGTACCTAAGTATTTTGAAGAAGTGGTAGGTATGAATGAGTTTCTGGTAGGAATGTTTTTTACGGCCAATGGGATATTGATATTCATTTTTGAGATGCCCATCGTTTACTGGATAGAAGAAACCAAAAAATATTTTTCTAATCTGGCGATAGGTGCTATTCTTATAGGTATAGGTATTTTTTGTTTGGCACTATTTGGGGATCCTCTTATGGCGATTATAGCTTATAGTTTACTCATAGCCATAGGCGAGATTATTAACTTCCCACTACTCCCTACACTTTGCCTCTCTAGATCTACTCCTCAGAACCAAGGAAAGTATATGGGTGCCCTGAGTATGATGTTTTCAGTAGCATTTATACTGGCACCGATAACAGGGCTACCTGTGGTGGAGAGGATCGGTTACCATACCTACTGGTATATAGCAGGAGTATTGCCGATCATATCTGGTGTGTGCCTATGGTATATGAGAGTATATTTTGTTAAGCCGGTAGAATAAACAATGGCATTTTAGATTTTTCAGTATAACAAATCTTTTAAATTTTGTTAAAGAATATCTCTCTCAGCGTAGACCTAGGAAGGATTATGTATAGAGCTTAAATAAAGTGAATGATTTATTTTTTTGCAGGTAAGACCTGACCAGTCACTTCTCCAAATCCTACACGGATACCATTTTTCTCAGCATGTCCTCTCATCACCACGGTGTCGTAGTCTTGTATAAATTTACGTTCCGTACCGTCGACCATTTTAAGAGGCTTGGTCCCTTTCCAGCTGAGTTCGAGCATAGAACCATAACTCGATGGTTTCTTACCACTTATGGTACCACTGCCATATAGATCACCGACGTTTATATTACATCCGTTAACGGTATGATGAGCCAGTTGTTGACTCATGTTCCAGTACATGTATCTAAAGTTAGATTTACAGACGGTGGTTTCTTCTCCTTTCTTATTCTGGATACCTACTTCTAGATTGATCTTAAAGTTTTTCTTACCCGTAGTTTTTAGATAGGGGAGTACTTTAGGCGTTTGCTTAGGCCCTGATACTCTGAATGGATCGAGGGCTTCCATAGGCACGACCCATGGAGAGATCGTAGAAGCAAAGTTCTTTCCTAGAAATGGTCCTAATGGAACATACTCCCACTTCTGAATATCTCTAGCAGACCAGTCATTAAACAGCACCATGCCGAATATATAGTCTTCTGCATCCTTACATGACACTCGATCACCTAGCTGAGTAGACTTACCGATTACAAATCCAGTCTCTAGCTCAAAGTCCAGCAGTCGACATGGTCCATAGACAGGAGCGTCCGCACCAAGCGGCATCGTCTGTCCACATGGTCTATGGATGGGAGTACCAGAGACCACTACAGAGGATGCTCTACCATGATAACCTACCGGAATGTGTCTCCAGTTAGGGAGTAAGGCATTATCAGGATCTCTAAACATGGTCCCCACATTAGTTGCATGCTCCATGGATGAGTAAAAATCTGTATAATCCGTAATCTTTATCGGCATATGCATCGTCACCTTTTCCATAGGGATAAGAGCTTTAGTATGCTGTTTGAGCTTACTTCTATTAGATGACAGTAGTTTAATGAGATCTTCTCTGAGTTGAGCTGTTTTGGGCTTACCCAGATCCATCAAGTCATTAATGAACTCATTTTTAAAAATGGACTTATTGATCTTTGACTTGGTCAGTAAGTTCAGTGAAGCGACTGCATAAAGATCGAGCACATAGTCTCCGATTGCGACACCTACTTTTTTTGCACCTTTTCCTTTGGTAAACACCCCATAGGGTAGATTATGAATACTGAAGTCTGAGTTGTCAGCTATATCTAACCATGATTTTAATGTACTATCTGCCATTTTATATTGTATTGAAATACAAAATTAGCAATAGCTCGGATGGGAATGTTTTTTATTTTGATAAAAACCGATAAAGACGAGCACCTAAAAATCCGAAAATCAAAATACCTGCAGTTCCAGCTAGTAGATCTAGTAATTCAAAATTACGACTAGGGATAAAATATTGACGGATTTCCTCTAGGCTAGTGCCTATGATCAAGAGCAAATTTGCAAGCAGTACGGAATATCCCAGGATGCGTACTTTTTTTGCTTTAAGCAAATAATTAAACATAAATGCTGAGATCCCCATGTATATAAAATGACCCTGCTTATCCCAGCTATAATTCATCATCTGATAGATGTAGCTGTCTTTTGCAAAGAAATAAACGACGAGCTTATACATTAATGAAGGGTGGAAAAAACTATATACCGCAAAAACAAAACTCCCCAGAAAGAGAAAAGTAAGTGAATGTCTTATTACGCGTTTCATTTATGTCGAGATGTTGTCTATCATCGCCAAAACTATATATTTTTATAAAGATTAATACGGAGGCATATGAGATTTATATTTATTGCGATTTTATGTACGACACTATTTGCCTGTACTTCTACCTCTAATGTCGGAAATGAGACGAAGATCTTGATAGAAACTGTAGAGCAGCGATTTCATTCAGACATAAATATAGAACCCTCTATGTCTAAGAATTATCATTATCTGTCAGACCGCACTTTTGAGATCGTTCTTATAGGTAGAATGAACAATACGTATATCACTAAAAAGTATGTCAAAAAAGACATTCGAGAAGAGGGGCCATCAGAGGTTATATCCGTCCATGTAGTGAACGAGGCAAAAAAGCGGATGGTGTTTAACTCGATTCAGAACTTTGAATCTTATTTTAAGTCTGAGGGGTATAAGATCAAATCAAAGTCTGTAAATGAGGAAGGAGATGATGTGTATGTATTCCAACAAGGCAAATAAAAAAAGACCTTACCCAAATGAATCGGATAAGGTCTTGGTGGGCGATGAGAGACTCGAACTCCCGACCCCCTCGGTGTAAACGAGGTGCTCTGAACCAACTGAGCTAATCACCCCTTTTATAAAGGACTGCAAATATATATCCTCCAATCATTCTGAACAAATTTTATTTCTCTTATGTGCACATTTATAATCAAAAGATAATTTTTACGTTTTTTACACTCAATGAAGAGACTAATTCGTGGTTTTAGCCTGTTTTTAGGAGTTATTTTGCTCTTAATGCTACTTATCGTGGCCAGCTGTTTTGTATTTAAGGCCACTATTCTGAAAAAAGCCGAGTCCAATCTTGCCAAAAAACTCGGAACAGAGATAAAAACAGCAGATTTGGATCTCGATCCGTTTACTCATTTCCCCTATTTTACCCTTGCTTTTGAAGATCTAGAAATAAAAGGAAGCCAAAAACAGCAATTTATACAAGCCAAGTACGTAGAAATCCTCATTCATCCATTATCCGCGATCCAAGAAGAAGTCGATATCAGCACATTTATCTTAAACGAAGGAAAGGTCTTTTTGAGTAAAGCAGGCGATAAGTGGAATTTTGACTTTTCTGATATTGGGGCTGATAACAATGCCTCGTCCAAAGAAATCGTGTTATCCGATTTACGGCTTAACAATATTGCTCTAC
>CALDEN010000211.1 GCA_937942405.1 uncultured Saprospiraceae bacterium | reverse complement strand
ATTATAGCCATATTGGATGCCGAGTTTACTCTGTATCTGATATCGTACTGGTGTCGCAGCGGATGCGAGATTACCTAGACTCAAGTGTTGATTTCCGATTTCTGTGGCCGGATTGTAGTTGTCTACTCGATGGAGTAGTGTGTCAGAATAAGGGATGTAACTAGATAAATCACTGCGATAACTATAGTTGTATATCGTGCTATCTGGGCCTGTCGGTAATGCTTGTTGTGGTCCATCAGCTTTAGTAGAAGAAGGGCTAGCCTGCGTTCTTTGGGCTTGAACGAGCACATTACAGCACAACACTAGTAAACTTATGAAAGCAATTTTTTTATACACAGAATGCAGATCTATTCAAGTTCAAAACGATTATTATGGCAATATAGTCTACCAGAATATATCGCCCAAAAGTACAATTTTTCATAGGCTAAGATCAGAAGTGAGGCGGATTAGATTACTTTCGTAGTATGGAGGATTTGATAGATATATGGAAAGGCTTACGACTTCCGTCGAAGATAAAATGGAGACAGGATATAAAACGACTGACACTCAAGAGGAATCGGTCCATCGATGCTCAAGCAGATAAAGTACACAAGGAAGTGTTTAAAAAAATCGATTGTTTAGATTGTGCGAGCTGTTGCAAAACATTACCTCCTATGCTCGTTCCGACAGATATAAAGCGGATTGCTAAGCATCTCGGGATGAAGGAAAAAGCCTTCTCTAATGAGTATCTTACAAAGGATGAAGATGAGGATAAGGTTTTAAATTCAAGTCCATGTACTTTTCTGGATGATGATAATTCATGCAGCATTTACGAAGTCCGCCCTAGAGCTTGTCGACAATACCCACATACTGATCAGGGTGAGTTTTCTCAAAATGCAAGTCTGCATGTCGATAATGTGTTTACCTGTCCTGCTGTATATCACATCATCGAGCGTCTCAAAGAAGTCGTGGTTAAATAAAAAGGAATAGAGAGGTGGTGTAATGGATAGCTTTATGTTCTATCGATAATAGCTCCCTAGTATTAGATCTAGATGGAGTGATGGAAGATGACACTAGTATCACCTCCATCATATCATGTAAAACGCTCTGTTTATTGAGAACGCATTACGTTTTTATACTTTCAAAAAAGCATCCTGTATTTAAGACATCTTGGATACGTCTACACAGCTTAACTCTGCTCTTAAAGTTGCCCATGATTCGTGGGGGAATTTGGTTTTCCCTCTTTTGGCATATTCTTGCTCTTGATGATTGTCTTTTTTTTCATTGGTAATTTTCCTTCTCACAACTTCTTTCTGTAAATGCATAAATAAATTTAAAGTGAAGACCATTCCGTTCAATCTAGTGAATGGCGGTCATTAAATGGTAATACTTAATGGTAAGTGCAGATGTAGCTCTATGAGAGATTCATTTGCTTCATTGCTGCTTCATCGATCAATATCTGAGGATATGATTTCTGAATAACACTTTTTGCTCGATGCTTTCTTAAGAATAGCTAAGATGCGTGTGCAATAGATTAATGTTTTGCTGTCTAAGTATTTTTAACAGCAAGACATTTCCGATGACCTTGATCTGTAGTTTTCTTCGTTCAATATTGCTTGTAATTAAAGCGGGAATAGATTGAAATGTTGGGATCTGATCGATCGGTATAATATAAGAACGTTCGATTTGTCGATATGGTTCCTTTGGGGCTAAATTAATTGAACAAGAACGATATGAGAGCACCTTACCGGACTGGCTTTTAGAAATGCCCATGGGAAAAACTATTTAAAAAAGCTTAAATTTCAATTAATCATGAGATAAGGAGCTAAGCACCCACTCTCGACAGATACCTCGCTACATACTTTCCGATGATGTCATACTCGATATTGACCACGTCATTGATTTTTATAGATTTGAAGTTGGTGTGTTCATAGGTATACGGAATGATGCATACCTCAAAGGTATCATCAGTCGGATTACAGACGGTGAGGCTTGTTCCATTAATTGTTACGGAGCCTTTATCCACGATAAGTGCCGCTTGATCTTTATCGATCTTGAATCTAAAAACCCATGAGCCGTTTTCATCTTTTATGTGTACACACTCTGCGATCCCATCTACATGCCCCTGTACCATATGGCCATCCATGCGAGTCTGAGGGAGCATGGCTCTTTCGAGATTTATGTATTCTCCTACATGGAGGGTTCCGAGATTGGATTTATCTAGACTTTCTTTAATCGCTGTGACTACGTATTCTGTTTCGCTTTTTTCGACGACAGTCAGGCATACACCATTGTGAGCGATGCTCTGGTCTATGTAACACTCTTTAGCCAGTTCAGAGGCTATGGTAAAATGTTTATTGGTGTTTTCTGTTTCTATTTTTGTAATGGTTCCTAACTGCTCGATTATTCCTGTAAACATTATCCTCGTATTAAGTGTATAAATCCTGAAATGCTATCTACCTCTTCTACAATTCCTGCCGAAGATTGTTCAAAGACTTTGCAAGAATAATAATAAGTACCATCAGACAATTCTTCATTGGATAGATTTTTTCCATCCCAGAGGAGTAAAGGATCCTCTGTCTCAAAGACTAAATTTCCCCATCGATTAAAGACTTTAAATTCTACTTTATTGATAAACACATTTTTTATCGGAACGAAGAGATCGTTAAATCCATCTAGATTAGGGGTAAATGTATTGGGGAGTTCATACAGTGGACAGTTTTCTACGCAGATGATATTACTTAGCGGACTTTCATTTCCATTAAAATCGATGGCTGATACCGCATAACAGCCTAGAACATTATTTTCTATGAGGTGATCAAAGTTTAAATTAGTACTTCCATCTATCGTAGCCAGTAATTCAAAATCTCCACCTCCATCTAGGCTGAAGTAGATGTTGTAATACGCTACATCATCGGTATCTATGCATACGATGTCGGGATTAGTCCAGTAGAGTTCATTGATGAGGTCATCGGCATCTGTGATGTTTTCTATTTTATCACAGATACTCCGTACGATAAGCTCGGGAGGGCAGGGTGGTTGAAGATCTATGGGGATGGCACATTTTTCTTGAGATAGGTTTTCTAATGGATCTTCTACGTTCATTAATCCATAGGACCCCAGTGCTCTTATGTAATAACAGTATTCTTCACCGTTAATGAGTTCGAGATCCGTATACGTCGGTATATCTGTAATGTCGATCGAGTCAAAACTCAAGTCGACATCATTGTATCTGTAGATGATAAATGTATGATTTACCCATGGGGTAGAATAGCTCCAGTCGAGGCTCAGGCGGTTGTCATTA
>CALDEN010000210.1 GCA_937942405.1 uncultured Saprospiraceae bacterium | reverse complement strand
GATTAGTTGTTTTCCTTCTCACTATTGTAAATATAATTCATTTAATAATCCAAATGCTCGATTTTATTATTCAACTTTCGACCTTTTGCCTATTACATCTACACTATCCGCATTGACTCCGTATATACTTACCATTTTTTTTCTGCGATTACTTTAAGGATATAGACTCCATTAGGGATTAGGGATTAGGGATTAGGGATAGCAGACTGACTATATACAAACTAGCATATACCAAAAAAGAGAATCACTGGTTTTGCACAACCAATGATTCCCTTTGTTTAATTCTTAAAAGTATTTAGCTTTTCATTGGCTTTAAGCCAAATCCAATCCTCCGTAAAACTCCTTAACGTATGGACCATTGATAAAGGCATCGGTCGGAATCTGACTTTGTAAGATGATTCCTTTATGCTTACCCGTTAGAAGTATTCTGGCAGACTCACATAAAGCACATGCTGTTGTCGTCTGGATCGCTCGCAATGTTTGCGTTCCTACTTTGACAGGCTTGATGTCATACGAGGCTTCTACTCCTCTAAGTAGACCTGTTTTGTCCTTTCCTTTGACACATGCGTAGATGATCACTTTATCGTCTTCTACCATCGGGATGTTATCGAGCATCTCTTTTTGGAGGAGAGCGATTTTATCTTTTTTGGCAAACATGGTGCTGAGTTTATCTTTTACCCAGTTATAATGTCCTCTGTATCGGATGGTTTTATAATCTAGGTTTTTGGCCTTGCCTTCAAAGAATTCAGGAAGATCGGCTGCTCCACCTGAAGTGAAGTTATCCTCATAATCCTCTCCGTCTACGATCAGGTTTTCTAATCCTGACAATGCAGGAATCGTCACTTTGTCAAAATCTCTAACGATATAGGCATCCTTTAGATACTCTGTCGCTACTCCTACAGGACTCCATGTAAATGCATAGAAATGAGGTCCCGCAGCATGTCTGGATAATGCTCCTACTTTCATTTCGATATGATCGACTACTGTGGTACCGTGTCTCTCTACAAACTCCTCATAGAGCTTACATGCTAGAACATTTATGAATCCAGGTGCCAGTCCTGTCTGTAGTAAGAACCCTGTTTTTGCTTTTTGACCGATCTTCATGATCTGCTCTGTCTCGTCTACATACTCTGTAAGGTTGGCGTAGTGGCATTTGTATTTTTTTGCCCATCGTGCCATACGTGGTGCTTGTGATCCTGGTAGACAGTCTAGGATGATGTCTGCATCTTTGAGCACTTTTTCTAGATTGGCATTGATGCCGTCCTTAGGCATGAGGGCAAAGGATGCTTTTTTACTGCCCGAACCCTCGTTTACAAATTTTACCGCATCTTTTCCAGCAGCACGATTTATATCTCCTAATACGACTTTACAGTCCATAAAATCATAGTGAGCCAGAATTAATCCTGTTGCTTTTCCTATACCTCCGCTTCCTGCGATAAATATTTTGTACATAGTTTATTTTAAATGTGTCCGAGGACGGTTCAAAGATGGAACAAAAATACTTAATTAAAACTGAGCTTATAAGCTTGAAAACCAAAGATTTATAAAATTTCAAAAATAACATATTAATTTTATGAATGACACTTTAAATTCAGATTAACAGCATTTTACATATCTACACTTTTTTTAATATGATATTTTTTGCATATTTGTGTTCTCAATTTTGCGTAAGCATAAACCGATTACTGTCATGGGTAAAAAGAAGAAAACCACTAGAACTGCGGCGAAGCGGTCTCTGGACTTTAAATTAAACGACGAACGCATACCTAAAATACTAGGTGTCATTTGTTTTTTGATGGCTATATACTTAGCGATCGCTTTTATCTCCTATCTCTATACGTGGAAACTGGATCAGGACCAAGTATTAAGATATAGCTGGAACATTTTGTTTGAGAGTCAGACGAGTGTTGCTAACTGGCTCGGACGATTAGGTGCCGTCGTATCCAATATGTTTTTCTATTGGGGTTTTGGACTGCCATCGATTGTAATCATATTCCTATTGAGCCATTTGGGCTTTGACCTGATTAAGAGAAGACCTCTGAAACAGTTCTGGAATGTCTTACAGTATAGTGTAGTCGGTATGGCTTTTCTATCCCTGGCATTAGAATTTATATTTAGAAGTTCTGATTTTACATGGGGAGGAGCATTCGGACAGAGTACATATAGCTGGCTCAGTACCTTTTTAGGAAATATCGGACTCCTACTTTTACTGATTTTCTCTCTAGTAGGGACTGCAGTATGGTACTTTAACCCAAATTTTGAAGAACTCGACCTGAGAATAGCTACAGATCGATTAGATATAGATTTTAGTTCATTTGGATTGATGGATTTTTTCAAACCTGCAGAAGATGATTTTGACCTAGAGTCAAAACCAGCTGCGACTAAGACCCGTAAATCACGAACTACAAAAGCTGCAACAGCGAGTGCAGAAAAAGAATATACCGCTCTACAGCCCAATGCTGCAAGCGACGAAGATGAAAACAAGAGGCCTATCCCAAAAACCTCTGGTATGACTGAAGGTGGCGAATTAGAATTTGAGCTGCCTTCAGTTGTCCCTACTTCACGTAAGTCTAAG
>CALDEN010000209.1 GCA_937942405.1 uncultured Saprospiraceae bacterium | reverse complement strand
TTTGTAAATAATATCAATACGAGAGAAGGTGGTACACACGTAAGTGGGTTTAGACGAGCGGTAAATAGAGAATTCTCAAAGTATGGTCAGGACGGAGGTCACTTCAGTAAATTGAAATTCAGTATTGCCGGAGAGGATTTTAGAGAAGGCTTGACGGCCATCGTATCGGTAAAAGTTCCCGAACCACAGTTTAAAGGACAGACCAAAGGAGAACTGGGTAATTCAGAAGTAACGGGTATCGTATCTAGGGCGGTAGGAGATGCACTGAAAAATTTCCTCGAGGAAAACCCAAAACTAGCAAAGCGTATTATCGACAAGGTAATTATAGCAGCTACTGCTCGACATGCAGCACGTAAGGCCCGAGAAATGGTGCAGCGTAAAAATGTACTGACAGGAAGTGGACTGCCAGGTAAACTATCAGATTGTAGTTCTAAGGACCCAGTAGAGAGTGAGATATTCCTAGTGGAGGGAGATTCTGCAGGGGGTACGGCAAAGCAAGGTAGAGATCGTAAGTTCCAGGCCATACTGCCATTGAGAGGTAAGATCCTCAATGTAGAGAAAGCCATGGAACATAGGATCTATGAAAACGAAGAGATCAAAAACATGTTTACCGCACTCGGGGTAAGTATCGAAGAAAAAGAAGGAGAGCGTCATCTCAATATGGAAAAACTGAGATACCACAAGGTAGTCATCATGTGTGATGCCGACGTAGATGGTAGTCACATATGTACGCTGATCCTAACCTTTATGTTTAGATACATGAAGCCTTTGGTGGCTAATGGTTATGTTTATATCGCTACACCTCCATTATATATGGTCAAAAAAGGAAAGCAATTCAGATATTGCTGGGATGATGAAGAGAGACAAGAGGCCATAGATTTATACTCTGGAGGTAAAGAAGATGCCAATATAAAGACGCAAAGATATAAGGGTCTGGGAGAGATGAATGCCGAGCAATTATGGGAAACAACCATGAATCCGGATGAACGTATCCTCAGACAGGTAACGATCGATGATGCGGTAAGTGCTGATAGTACCTTCTCAAGATTGATGGGAGATGAGGTGCCACCGAGACGTAAGTTCATTGAGGAAAATGCAAAGTATGCAAACATCGATGTGTAATCGATAACATATATTTTGGCTTGAAGCCAAAGTTTAAAAAGCCCCAACTTATAAATAAAGCTGGGGTTTTTTTATGCTTTTTACTTAGGTAAAACTACCGTGTCGATAATGTGTATAATTCCATTATTGGCCTCTAGATCAGTGGTTCTAATAATAGATACGTTTCCATTTTCATCTATAAGTACAGGTTCGTTATTCTGAATCTTTGCGATTAATGTTCCGCCGCTTAGCGTTTTAATACTATACGATCCACCACCTGCTTTTATGGCCGATAGAAGTAAGCGAGCATCCACACGAGCAGGTACGACATGATACGTTAGGACATTTTGCAAGGCTGTTTTTTGAGAAGGCTTCAATAAATCGTTGAGCGTATTGCTTGGAATTTTGGCAAATGCATTATCCGTTGGTGCAAATACCGTAAATGGTCCATCTCCTTTTAATGCATCTACGAGGTCTGCTGCTTGTAATGCGGTAACTAGGGTCTTATGGATATCTGAACCGACAGCGATATCTACTACAGTTTGTGTATGATGATTGTTAGAAACATAATGTGTTTTTTTACTCGAACTGCACTGAGCATTTATTTGTACAAATCCAAGAAGGCAAACGGTGAATAGAGCGAAATTTAAAATTTTCATTTTTTTGATTTTGTGATGCGGTTAGCATCCGTTTATAATTATTGTCAAGGAGTAGTACCAGTGCATCGAGCATTTGGATTTTTAAAAAGCAAAATTTTTCAATTTATTTTTTTTGAACCTTTAACCTAGCATCGTGTTCCATCCTCGTAAGTGCTTCATAACGAGTCAGATATAATCCAGAAAGTAATTGCTAGAGATGAGAAATCTTTTGAGCTTTTATATGATGAGTATGCTCCTAGAGTTTACGGTCTCGTGCTGAGAATGACTCAGCGTAAAGAGCTGTCAGAAGAAATAGTCCAAGAAGTTTTTCTGAAACTATGGAATAATATAGATAAATATGATGCTCAGAAATCCAAACTCTTTACATGGCTGTATCAGATAACAAGGAATACAACCTTAAATAGATTAGCAGCAAAAGGAGAGAAAAAAAATAGACGTGTTGATTATACCGATGAGTTTAAAAATGATCCTAGTGTCAAAGGAAATTTTGAAGCGATGGATATCAGAGGAGTTGTAAATAAGCTAGACCAAAAATATGTCGATGTGCTAGATTTAGTTTACTTTAAAGCGTACACCTTCCAAGAAGCATCGGACACTTTAAATGTTCCACTCGGTACTGTAAAAACGAGAGTACGATTTGCCTTGAGCAAATTGAAAAAATATTATGATTTTAATTCCCAGACAGGACTTAAGTCAATCGCAATTATTTTGATAGGAATGCTATACCATTATGGATAAAATAAAGGAAATACTAGAAAGTGGTCTATTAGAATGTTATCTAATGGGAGACTGTACCGAGGAAGAAAGCCTTAGGATGCAACAGTATATCCACATCTATCCAGAAATCAAAATAGCTTATGATGAATATCAAGAAGCCATAAACAAAATGGCAGAGGAAAATGCTTCATTGCCTCCAGCACACCTTAAAAGCAATCTACTCAAAGAAATAAATTCAGCCAATCCACGATCATCTTCAGAACATAGTACTAATCCACAAATGCCATCAGGAATTAACAAACTTCTACTGGCTCTATCCGTATTGGGATTACTCAGTGCTTGTTGGTTTTTTTGGAATGGAAAAAACAAGCTGGATAAGCTCCAAGAAAAGTATACCATACTCCAAGAAAACTGTAATCAGTCGGATAAAAACTATGCTGCCATTAAGAAAGAACTGGAAATAATAAAAGCTCCCGATACAAGAGCCCTATGGTTAGATGGCAAAGCCTTTAATCAAAATGCTCAGCTTGTAGCCTATTGGAATCCCCAATATGAGTATGCTTTACTAGATCTTAAAACCTTGCCCAAGCTCAAAAAAGATCAATGTTATCAAATATGGGCAGATAAAGACGGTAAAATGATCAGTCGAGGTACTTTTCAGCTGACAGATGACTTTGTCAAAATTGAATATCTAGATAATGCAGAGTCTTTAAACGTAACTATAGAGCCGATCGGAGGTAGTCATGAGCCTACAATTGCCAATCTTGTGGCACAAGGCTTATTCACTTAGAAAAAACTAAGCATTTCAACCGATTCGGTTGTACTTTTGCAAAAAATTCTAAAATAAAACATTTTAATGCAAGCAACAGATACTAAACTGAACTACAAAGTAAAAGACATCAACCTCGCTGACTGGGGTAGAAAAGAAATGGACTTAGCAGAGGCTGAGATGCCAGGACTTATGTCGCTAAGAGAAGAATTCGGAGATTCTAAGCCACTTAAAGGAGCTAGAGTTGCAGGATGTCTTCACATGACTATCCAGACTGCTGTACTAATAGAAACTTTAGTAGAGTTAGGTGCTGATGTTACATGGTCATCATGTAATATATTTTCTACTCAAGATCATGCTGCCGCTGCAATAGCTGCTGCAGGTATTCCTGTGTTTGCATGGAAAGGAATGAATGAGGAAGAATTTGACTGGTGTATCGAGCAGACTTTAACCGCATTTCCTGATGGTAAGCCGTTAAACATGATCTTAGATGATGGTGGCGATTTGACTAATATGGTACTCGATCGTTTTCCTGAGTTAGTAAGTGACATCAGAGGAATCTCTGAAGAGACGACTACAGGTGTACATAGATTATACGAAAGAGAAATTAATGGATCACTAGTATTACCTGCGATCAATATTAATGACTCTGTAACGAAGTCAAAATTTGATAACAAATACGGATGTAAAGAATCATGTGTAGATGCGATCAGAAGAGCGACTGACGTAATGATGGCTGGAAAAGTAGCTGTCGTTGCTGGATATGGTGATGTAGGAAAAGGATCTGCAGCTTCTCTTGCAGGTGCAGGATGTAGAGTGATCGTTACAGAAATCGATCCGATCTGTGCGTTGCAAGCAGCGATGGACGGTTTTGCAGTAAAGAAAATGTCTACTGCTCTTCAAGATGCAAACATCGTAGTTACCGCTACTGGTAATAAAGACATTTTGAGATCGGAACACTTCAAAATGATGAACGATAAAACCATCGTTTGTAACATCGGTCACTTCGATAATGAAATCGATATGAACTGGTTAAACAATGAGTCTGGTGCTGAAAAAATGGAGATCAAACCACAAGTAGATAAGTATACCTTAGATGGTAAAGATATCTTAGTTCTTGCAGAAGGTAGATTAGTAAACCTAGGTTGTGCAACAGGTCACCCATCATTTGTAATGTCTAACTCGTTTACAAACCAAGTATTGGCTCAGTTAGAATTATGGGAAAACCATGGTACAGGTAAATACGAAAATAAAGTATACATGCTTCCTAAGCATCTCGATGAGAAAGTAGCAAGATTGCACTTAGCTAAGATCGGAGTAGAGTTAGAAGAGATGTCTAAAGACCAAGCGGATTATATCAGTGTTCCAGTAGAAGGACCGTATAAGCCAGAATACTACAGATACTAGATAGTTATTTTGGCTTAAGCCAAATAAAGAATAGATGGAAAAATCCTGCACTTTAAAAAGTGTGGGATTTTTTTTGTCCCCGACGCAACGTTTTTAGAAGTGTAGGGATACAAGTAGTATATGCATATTTAATTATTATACCAATTAATGTTGAAAATGCCGTATCAGATAGCTTAT
>CALDEN010000208.1 GCA_937942405.1 uncultured Saprospiraceae bacterium | reverse complement strand
GCACTCTGATTGACACGATTGCCATCTACATAATAGTTCCCTGAGTTTTCTTGAGCGTTTTTGATTCCTTTACGCTTCGTTCTATCTGAATTACTCAAGCCGGCCGAGGTTGCAACTATGGCATTGATATTTTTGGAAGGAAGACTTCTGCCTTCCTTTGGAGCGGTCATTTCCGAACTAGGATTTCCCTTTCGTTTGAAAACAGAAAGTGCTTTTTTGAAGATTCCTTTTTCCTCTTTAGCGACAACTGTTTTGCCTTGAGTAGTATTGTATTGTTGATTTGCAGGGGCTTTATATCCTTTAATCACCACACAATCCAATAACTCAGATGCTTCACTTAGTTTTAAGTCCAATCTAGTGATCTTCGATGAGCTCAGTTTTACATTTTTATGGAGTAAAGTCTGATACCCTAGATAGCTAACCTGTACATCATAGGTGCCTTCTTCGATATTTGTGATCGCGTAATTTCCGTCGAAATCAGTAGTGGTTCCTCTTACATGTGACCCATTCTTTCGGATGGATACTTGTGCTTGTATCATTCCCTCCAAGGTTTCAGCATCAATTATTTTTCCTTCTAGGGTACATGTATCCGTATCGGATCGGAATGTAAATGCCAAAGCAAATACAGATAGCACTAGACTAACTAATAGCAGTTGATTTTTCATAAAATCTAAATTTTAAATATGAACAATAGGCTAATGCTGGCTCTCTATGGAGAAAAATAGTCTAAATATTCCGAGGACTAAAGATCTAAACAATCTCAAGTCGCCGTCGACATATAGATGGATCAGCATTAATATCAATCATATAGATGTATCAACTGACAGGATTACATAAATGAGTAGAAGTTTTTTTTGGCTTAAGCCAAAATCAAAATTGTACAGGTGTGTCTAGAAATAGGATGGTTTATATTTCCGATCCCTCTATGGACATACATCGTCTAGAAAAGCAAAAGATGGGAATGAGGTCTGCGAAGGATCTGTATAACTATTGGTCCATCCGATTTCATTATTGGACATGCGGTAAAATATCTTATAAAATCCAGGACTTAGATCTGTCAAATTTAAGGATAGGTTTCCAGTGAAATCAACTACATCTATGTCTTGAATACTCACCTCTGCAAGATCTTCCTCGTCATAAGCCAAATCTAAAGACAAGGATTCAATATCGTCATTATCGTTAACCTGGATACAACTGGCAGGTACGACCCATAATTTAGAAATGATCTCTCCACTAAAAAGAAAGACGTTTCCATTATTGGGTATGGGATAAATACTTACATTTTGGGTACTTTGATTGGGTTCTCTCCACTTGCCGATCGCTTGGCCATTTTCATCAAAGAAAGTTAAGCCGGTAACGACATCTATACTTGCATAATCTAGGCTAGAGTCCGCATCTTCACAAGAGCTACAGAGGTAAATCAATGAGAACAAAACCAGGTATGGAAATAATTTCAAGGTCATGGTGGAGGGGTTTTAGCACAAATTTAAAACGAATTATTGATTTATAAACTATAAACAAATTCTTTAAAGACCTGCTTATGAAGATCGAGATCCATATCTGGTGAAAGTGCCACACGAGCGATGTAATCCTTGTCTCCCTCCTTGGTTGTACCCTGAGTAGAAGTAGCAGGAATGGTCCAGTAGCACCCTTTTAACTGTCCATAACTTACACAGTACTTGCTCTCGTCTGGAATCTTAGTAATCATCAAGTTTATCAATTTTAGATTCAATGCTCGCTTATAGCTTTCTCGTTCGTCCTCTGTGTTTCCTTTGGTCGGTAGGTCTAGAGAAAATACAGATGGAGTAAAACCTTGCTGAGCCAGCTCCTCTGAAACAAAATTTATTTTAGCTTCTGGCAAACTTGTATTGATAAAATTTACAAATTCTCGAGTATTGATATATGCATCATGGATACGTTGTATCATGGATGGCAACTGCTCAGCGAGAATTGAGTACTGTAAACTAGTAGCCTCGTTGTCGCAAAGTGCTAAATGATAGGCTATGTTTCCCATCAATGCTTCTGCTTGTTTATTTGCCACACAGTACCCTGCCGTACATCGTCCTCCACTTGGAAATTTAGAACCGCTCACATATGAGATCGTTCTGATACCTGAGAGTATATCTGCCTCTCCTAAAAAGGGAGTGTTGGGGCAGAAGGTCTGATCCAGAATAAATACTGGATCGATAGAAACGGTTCCATCTGCAGTCATTCGCCGTTTACTTAGGACTTCTTGCAAGGCATTCAGATCCGGCACTTCTACCCTAGGGTTAGTCGGAATCTCTGCAATGATATAAGGTACTGCATCTTGCTCAGCAATCGTTTCTAGTATGCGATCGATACTCTGTACCATGTCATTATCTCCATCTACTGGCAAGTCTACTACCTCTACATTATCGATACAAGCTGCAACTCGTCGAGCTTGATCATTAGTCCCGCCATAACAGTTAGGCGGAACGATTATTTTGATGGCTTTGCCTTCGTGTTTTTCTATAGCCTCATGGATTAATCCCATGACGATCGCATACTGGATCGACAATCCACTAGATCCTACAACAGCTGTCGTATCAGCCCCCGTAACCGTACGTATAGCATCTAAAACAGATGCTTTGTTTGCTACTACCCGCTCTATGCTGGAGTCTGTAATGCGATCACCGAGCAGATCATGTAATGCGACAAATGTATCTGCCGGTGTCATGGCGATGGTTTCTCTCCGTCTGACATGCTGAATAGCTGAGATGTAGCTGAGGTTGTGATCCCCATTGACTACTAATACACTGCCGAGCTCTGGTACGAGCTGGATATAAAAATCTATATTGGCATCAAGTTTAATGCTTCCATTTCCTTCAGTCGTGGAGATCAGCACTGTACTTCCATCAGAGGCCGGAATATCTTCTATCTGCTCTATCTTCTTTAATTCAAACTTATATCCATATACCTTTCTCAATGCCTCTGCATCAAAACTAGCAGGCAGCTCTACTATATAATAGATATGCGTAGCTCTATCGTCGAGTAGATTTTTACGCAATATCGACATTATGGGAATCGTCCTAGAAGAAAAATTAATTACCTGTTGTGGCTGTAAATTATTGAGCCTAGCGATATACCACTCATGTATAGAAGATAATGGATGCCCTAGTCGTATATAATCGTATGCTGTAGGTAGGTCACTTAATGCTGCAGATTCTGAATTATTGGCTTTAAATAAAGCTTCAAATCCTTCTAAAAACTGAGTTTTTGCCTGTTTCTCATCATATATATCGAGTCGATGAGTCGTTAGTTTTAGCCAATCTTTAGGCATGTTTTCTAATACTGCTTTTATATATGTCAGCATCGTCTGCTCTCCCATTATGTCTACCATT
>CALDEN010000207.1 GCA_937942405.1 uncultured Saprospiraceae bacterium | reverse complement strand
TAGTCAAAACATATCGTTCGGAAGTTTCTAAATCTACAATACTGGCAGTTATGTCGTCGTAATAAAGTGAGTCAGGTCTTTGAGCAATTTCTAAAGCAGATACTGACTCGTCGATAAATGCACGTTCGATACGTATGTAATGAGCGGTATCTTGAGGGTTTATTAATCCATAAACAACAGGAATGTCTTTTTTCTCCTCAGTTAAATCAAAATCATTTGAACAGGAAGAAAATAGTCCTACACTCAAAAAAATAATTAAGCTCCATCTCATACGGCAAAAGTAAATCTTTTAGAATATATACTCAGATTAATTCCTAAATTGCGTTTTATAATTTTAATGAAATGTCGGCAACAAAGAAACCAGTAAAGAGAGTTACCACCCAAGTACTCATGGATATGAAGAAAAATGGGGAGAAGATCGCAATGCTTACCGCTTATGATTTCAGTATGGCCAAAATTCTGGATGATGCAGGTATCGATGTATTATTAGTTGGAGATTCGGCGAGTAATGTAATGGCCGGTCATGAGACTACTGTTCCGATTACCTTAGATCAGATGATATATCATGCGGCATCTGTCATACGAGGCGTAAAAAGAGCTCTCGTTGTGGTAGATCTACCATTTGGTTCATATCAAGGAAATTCTACTCTGGCATTAGAATCAGCGATACGCATAATGAAGGAGTCTGGAGCTCATGCTGTAAAACTAGAAGGCGGACACGAAATTATAGAATCTGTACAACGGATACTGAGTGCAGGGATTCCTGTTATGGGGCATTTGGGCTTGACCCCACAATCGATTTATAAATTTGGAACGTATACGGTTAGAGCAAAGGATGCGGCTGAGGCCAAAATTTTAAAGTCAGATGCCAAATTATTGGAGAAAACGGGATGCTTTAGTATCGTAATGGAAAAGATACCTGCAAAATTGGCCAAAGCTGTGACAAAATCACTTAAAATACCCACTATAGGCATAGGAGCTGGGAATAGCACAGATGGACAAGTCCTTGTAACACATGATCTTATGGGGATTACTAAAGAATTTCACCCACGATTTCTACGTAGGTACTTAGAACTCTACGACGAAATGCTCAATGCGACAAAATCATACATCGAAGATGTAAAAAGCAGTGATTTCCCTAATGAAAAAGAGCAGTACTAGGTGAAAAAGTATGTGATACTCTCCTTAATCGTCCTTTTAGGGTTTCTAATATTTGCTTATGTTGGATATCAAAAGATTTTCAGTCCTGCAGTTGTCATCGATTATGAATTAAAAATTCCTACAGGTTCGAGCTATGCCGATGTTATAGATTTAATATCCTCTAATGACATCGTAGAAGACATCGACGATTTTAAGACAGTGAGTAAATGGATGAAGTTTGGAGAAGGGAAAGTCAGATCTGGACGCTATAAATTACAGGAAGGTTGGAATACCAAAACACTCATTTCCAAACTGAGATCTGGTAATCAAGATCCCATAAGAGTGACCATAAACAATGTCAGAAAACTAGAAAATCTGTGTGCCAAATTTGCCGACAAGCTAGAAGTAGATTCATCTGCCTTGCTATCTACCCTCTTGAGTGATACTATATTGAATCAGTATAAGCTCAATCCCGAAAATGCATTGACCTTATTTATACCCAATACCTACGAATTTTGGTGGAACAGTACCTCTGATGAGATCATTGAAAAAATGGCTGCTGAAAACCGTATTTTTTGGAAAGCCAATGATCGAATATCCAAAGCTAAAAATCTAAATCTTACTAGAAAGGAAGTCTATACTCTAGCGAGTATTGTCGAAAAAGAAACGCAAGTAAATTCAGAAAAACCTCGTATTGCTGGGGTGTATCTTAACCGACTCCGTAGAGGTATGCTCTTGCAGGCTGATCCTACAGTTGTTTATGCCAATAATCAGTTTGATCTTAAGCGGGTATTGAACAAGCATTTAAAAAAGGACTCTCCGTATAATACTTATATGTATGAGGGACTGCCACCTGGTCCGATCTATATGCCAGGTTTAAAATCTCTGGATGCCGTACTCAATGCTGAAAAACATAGCTATCTCTATTTCTGTGCTAAGCCTGATGCATCAGGAACACATGCGTTTTCTCCTAATCTTATAGGACATAACAGAAATGCACAGCGATACTGGAACTGGTTAAAAAAGAATCGTATTCGGTAAAGAAACTTACTGGGTCTAGCCTATTGCTTAGGTTGCTCTAAAGACTTTTTCAATTTCATCTGATTCCCATTCTGCCCGAAGGTTGGACGTCCGACCAAAATGATGACCTCTGTACCGTATTTAGTTTCATACTCTACTGGATCTACATTGATATCATTATCGAGCATGACTAGTTTTGCATTATCAAAGCTGTGATGGTACGCACCTCCACCATTTGTTTTTTCATATTTCCCATAGGTATAGGTCCAGTCATCGTTGAATTTGATCCATTCTCCGGCAAACTCACCTTCGGCAGACATTTTTTGATTCTGGAATTTAAATTCATACTCCCAGTAATTTGCGACCATCATCGCCATGGGCTTAGCTTCTTCTTTTTTTCTATGCTCGATGACAGAAGCTGCTTGAGCTCTATTATTCTTTTGAGCACTACTGATCGGAACTTCAGCTTTTACAGATGCTTTATTATCCCCCGTACATGAAGTAATCAATATCGTTAACGAGATAAAAAGGAAGTAGAGAAATTTATTCATAGCTAAAATGTGATATTT
>CALDEN010000206.1 GCA_937942405.1 uncultured Saprospiraceae bacterium | reverse complement strand
CATAGTAACTAGTCGTCTCCGTTAAGTATGGACTATAAACAGCATCTGTCCAAAGTACAGCATCTGAATCTATATCTGCATACCAATGCACACTATCCCCGATCGCAGTCAAAGCTACATTTCCCTCTCCGACAATACTATCTCCATTAATGATGGGAACTTGTGGATCTAGTTGACTTATATAAATACTGTCGGACAATTCTTCAAGACATTGATCATCGATCTCGACAGAGTACCAGCCTTCTTCAGAAACGCTTATACTCGAGGTGGTATCTCCTGTCGACCATGTAATCAAATCATACTCTTCGATTTCTAATAAGAGTGTATCCTCCTTACAAATCAATGGTTCTCTGTCAGGCATTATTTCTAAAGACGGTGAACTTGAAAATTCACTTACATAGATGAGCTCTGATTGAATAACACAAGAATTTATAGGATCTGTTACCTTGAAGCTATATGTACCTGCTTCGGTCACTGTGATTTCATTTACAGCCACTTCACCATTTGACCACAGAAGATTATCACTGTTTATACTAGTGCGTAAAATGATGGAATCACCACTACATAAACTTAAATCACCCTCTACCTCTATTTTGGCGACAGCCTCCATGCACTGTCCTTCCGTAACTATGTATTGTCGATTTACTTCTGAAGGGATGTATACGTCTCTTGTTCCTGACGGCCACTTTACTAGGATGGAATCTACTTTTGTATTTTGGCTTAAGCCAAAGTGAGCGGTACTCGAATTTATAATTCCATAACTTTCTCCAGCTTTAACATCTCTTCGCTGTACTCCAAAATCTCCATATACAAATACTTGGGCTCCGATCCCTTCATTGTTGGATTGCAATCCATTGAGTGAGATCTTTATATAGTTATTTCCATTACCCACGGTCTCATATATGCGATCATCTACTTGCCCGACATTTATCGCAACCACATCCAGAAATCCATCACTATTAAAATCCCCTACAGCCCCTGAGTAGGCATCCACAGGACCAAAAGGATTATCTGCTTTAGTAAAGTATCCTGTACCATCATTCCACAGCATATAATTTTCAAAACCACATACGAGTACATCTAAGTCACCGTCGTTATCATAGTCTTGCATAATGCCCTGCTCTGCAGTATCTGACAATAACTCTCTTGCAAACATCGTGTCCTGAACAAAGGCCCCGTCTACGTTTCTATATAACTCATGATAGAAATCATGATTCAATATCAGTGCATCTAGGTCTCCATCATTATCGATGTCTCCCCACTGACTCAACCATGACTGCCAGCCTGAATCCAGATTATACTCATCTGCTCGTTCCGTATATAGCCCATTACCATCGTTAACATAGAGGGCGTTTTTCCTTCTTATATCGGACGTATCTGTTACTCCTAAACGACACTTAGCTATGTATAAATCCAGATCCCCATCATCGTCAAAATCGATCCACTCGGAGCCATAATTCCCTGAATTATCCACAGTTATATCAACTGGAGCAACCAAATTAGATACATCATACTCCATGTTCCCTGCACCATCATTTAGATAAACTAGGTTATTCCAGTCATCATGGCAGATGAAGAAATCCAAAGCTCCGTCATTATTTATATCTACAGCATTAGATCCTTGAGCAAAAACGGATTCTGTTAGAATCGTATCTCGTCTATATCGATCTTCCTGATATGAATACACATAGGTCGAATTATAAAAGCCAGACACCAGTATCTCATCTCTGCCATCCTGATCTAAATCTGCTGTCGTTAATGTCGTTATCATCGAAGGGAACCCAGAAGAATTATCATCTCGTAACGCATAGTCCGCCGATCCTGACTGATAATAAATATTGAGCCCTCTACCGTCAGGGGTCAAAATGATATCGTCATGAAAATCTCCATTAAGATCAGTACAGCCGGCAGGATATATGCTTTTTTCTGAGAGCTTAAAATAGGCATCGTTGGCCTCGAATGAGATCTGAGCAGATACGCTCCCTCCCCAACTCCATAGAATTATGGCCAAAGAAAAGATCCTCAGACGAGTATGATACATATCTAAAATCATAATATATAAAATTACGTAATTTGCAGTAGCTTATGGCATAATAGACAATACCTTAGCGACAAAATCATATATCCTTGTCAATATATAGTGAAGCATTGCGATTTTATTTCTTGGCTGTAACCCGTTACAGGGTACACTCCCCTTATCTGTATGAGCTCGTATCTCTACTATTAGACGATCGGCATTTTTATGCGTTTGACGAAATAGAAGAGGAACGCAAAAAGCTATTGACTTCCAAGTCTAACATGACCATGATCGATCTAGGTGCTGGATCTCGAAAAGGCAATAATCAAACAAAAAGGATCAAAGATGTAGCATCCTCTTCTCTATCCTCTGCATGGCAATGTCAGATATTATATAAACTGGTCTCACACCTCGAGCCGAGTACCATTATAGAAATCGGTTCGTCCCTGGGTGTATCATCGGCTTATATCAGTAATGCAAACCCTCAAGCCAAGGTTTATTCGTTAGAAGGCAACCAGGATAGCATCACAATAGCTAAAACCTTGGCAGAAAAACTTAAGTTAAAAAACATCGACTTCCGATTAGGGAATTTTGACGATACCCTTCCACAAACATTGGAATCACTGGATAAGATCGACTTGGTATTTGTGGATGGTAACCATCGTAAGGATGCGACAATAGCATACTTTAATCTCATCAAAGAGAAAGCTCATCCTAATAGCTGTATCGTATTCGATGATATCTACTGGTCTACGGGAATGACAGAGGCATGGAATACCATTAAAAATGACGAATGCGTAAAGGCGAGTGTGGATTTATTTTACTTCGGCATTGTGTTTTTCAACGAAGATTTTAAGCAGAAAAAACATTTAAAGATCATCGAAGATCGATTTAAACCTTGGCAGAAGTATATATAATTGTCGATCTGACTTAGCCGTAATGAGACTTGCTACTTCCTAAATTCTTCCTCTACTTTGCTTAATTAGCATCTCGATAGTAGAATTCAAATTTTGAATAAGCTCTGACTGTTTTTTTAAGTCTGTTTTGAGTGAATCCATCTCCCCATGTATAGAGTTTCTGAGATTAGATGGTGATGGTAAGAACGGAGATATCTTAGTACTTACATACCATATCTCTACAATGTCTCCACCTTCTAAAATATATGGATCGTAATAATCATTGTCAGAGAAAAGCTCTAGACATTGAGATTCTTTCAACTTATTTACGACTCTCTTAACGACCACATCACCACGAGTAATAATGATATAGACGAAGTGGTCTTTTATGGCATGATTCCAGTCGAGGGGATCGATAAAACTACATACGACCTTATCTCCACTATAGAGTGTAGGTTCCATACTATCTCCAGTCACATCAAAACATCGGTGTGTCCCTTGTTTATATCTATAATCTGGTAAAGAAAAAGTAGGGAGTTCTTGGAAAAATGTTTGCTCAGATAGGTTGTTACCATATCCTGCTTGTGCTGCTACGGGAACATAAACGATGCGTTCGTTATCATCGTTATCTGTAACTAAAACCATCTTATCAGAGTAACTAGAGATCATCTCCCCTTTACCGAGCAAAACATAATCTGGATTGATATCATATACCTCCGAAGCTTTTCTAAGTAACTCGATGGTTACATCTCTTTTTCCTTTAAGGATATCGTTGAGACTTTGAGGTTGAAAATCAAGAGATAAAGCAAACTGACGACTAGATTTTACTTTTCCAGTGGACTTAAGTACGTTATGGCAATCTACAAATCGTTCAGTTACTATGCTATTCATACAATGGAGGAGTTGGTTTATATATCAGAATGCTCAAATATAAGAAATCATATATATAAAATAAACTTAATATGTAATTAATATATTAATAATTACCATGTGTAAAATAAAGAAATGCATATAAGGTCGCTGAGAGGTTCCTCCCTCTCAATTTTCTTTATTACATAAATATCCATATCGAGTTTTTAAATACCCTATTGCCGACATAATGACCCGGATAATATCTCTGACTTTTACTCCTTGGGAATGATCTCCGTCTGCTCTCCGAAGTACTGCACAAACTGTCTCATGGCTGAGGCGAGCTCGGCATTATTAGTCGCTTTAAAATAGGTGTCTGATAAGCCCTTGAGGGTCTGAAAGAAAAAGCGATCCATCTCGACCACTTGCATTTCCTTAGTCCATAGATCGATTTTAATGGTATCCAGTGAGTCTTTATCGAACAATGACAAAAGCATTCCTTTACTCTCTGCTGGATCTTGTTCTCCATCGGAAGAACTCCATTTTATCTTATTAGGAACATTCTGATCATCCAAATTGACTTGAATTTCGATTACTGAAGATTTAGCCATTATTTTTTTTTAGTGCGAATATAAAATCTTCTTTTCTACTTAAATGAGATTATGTAAATTACGGCAGGACGACTTTAATATTTACGCATATGTGGGATCATTTTTTTCTCGATAATAATGAGTGGGTTAACTATACTCCTCAGCATTACGTGAGTTTTTTAGTGTGGGCTTTGCTGGGTATTGGATTTATCTGGTATTCCAAGAAAAAGCTATCCCACGATCAGCAACATAAGGCCCTGCTGTACTTCTGCATAGGCTTATGGGTTATTCAGTATGCCAAGATCTTAATACGGCTCTACCTAGGTACATTTAACTACACCGTCGACTTGCCCTTAGAACTATGTAATATGATCCCCATATTCATGACCTTTGCTGTATGGAAACGCAGCCGCAAGTGGTGGGGAATACTCTTCCTGTGGGTAATTACTGGAACCTTCCAAGCCAATCTCACTCCGACACTCCACGATGCATTTCCTCACTACGAGTACTGGAGATACTGGATCGTTCATATGGGACTAACTATAGCTGTGTTTTACGGCATTGTTGTCTTTGGCTATAGAGCCAATCTAAAAGATGCATGGAGGGCTTTTATCGGCTTGAACGTCGTCGCATGGTCTATGTTCCTTATCAATAAAATCATCGGAGCTAACTATATGTATATGCTGGCAAAACCCAATGGAGCCACCTTGTATTCGATTTTGGGAGAATGGCCGTACTACCTCGTTCAGTTACAGATCATAATGTGGATTTTGTTTTTCATCATTCTGACTCCCTTTTGGATAGCTGCTCGGTTTGAGAAGACCAACTAAGAAGACAAGGGCTTGAGTATTAAGCCTTTCTTTTTAAGAAGATGCAATACTCCCACTTTCCCACTCAGATGTGCCGCTCCGATAGCTATAAAGGCATTGTGTCCCTCTGTCAACGCGTATATGGAATCAGCCATTTTCTCATTACGCTGATGGAGCAGCAGATGCTTATACTTTCCTAAAGATTTTTTACTACGTTTAAACAACTCGTGTATCTCTTCTTGCTGATACAACATGAGTAGTTTATTGATCTGTTTTTTAAAACTGTTTACATTTTGGAATAGATCTTTGAGCATTTTCAACTGATCATTTATTTCGATCTTTCCCATGATCGTTTTTTGATCTTCAAAACGTTCGACCCCCTCTAGATTTAGTCCCATTTCTATACCTCGTTCCCATAGAAACTGATCTAGTGAAACCGCATTGTCTTTCTGCATCAGTCGCTCGCTTAACACACTGATGATGGTCATCGGTAATAATCGTTGCACTTGATCCAGGTCCACAGAAAAAGCCTTGTTACATATCTTCTTCCATCTTGCATACTTCCGCTCTCCTGCGAGGTCTATAAGCTTCTGCTGATCAGGAAGCATCAGTGCCTCCCCCAGTCCTTTACCTCTTGCCTCTTCTAGATTGTATTCACAGGCGAGCAGGTTGCATTTTTTCATACACTCTAGTACGAGATCGACCTTACTGAAGGCTTTATTATCCTTTACATGCATCGTACCGAACAGATACGAAGAGCGTATACTTTCAGGATGATTTACTTCCCACAACAGTGATTTCTTTTTGCTAGCCATAAATGAAAAAAGCCTGATGAATGTGATCTATCAGGCTTTGTTATTTTTTGTTATTGATTACTATTTACTGATACTTAAATGGAAGAATTTCAGATTTTTTAGATGTAGACAATGTCATCAATGTCTTAAGTCGTTCTACTTCTTCGATCTGAGATAATTTTTTAAATAATAACTCTTCATAAGCCTGTAAATCTTTACATGTAATTTTCAAGATAAAGTCCGCCTCACCAGTGATGATATAGCACTCTGAGATTTCTTCAATACCCTCGATTTTCTCTATGAAACTCTCATGCGTTTTTGCCCGTTTCCAGTCCAGTGATACCAGTACGAATGTATTTACATTTAATCCCAGTTTACGCTGATCTATACGAGCATGATAACTTTTAATAACTCCTGTACTCTCTAACTTCTTGACCCTTTCCAATGTTGGAGCAGGTGAAAGACCAATTTTTTTTGATAAATCTAGATTTGTTACTTTGCTATTGCGTTGGAGTAGTTCTAAAATCTTAAGATCTGTTTTGTCTAATTTTGCTTCCACTTATTTATTTATTGTTGTTTTATTCCGCAAAAATAGAATATTATTCTATTTCATGTGGTTAAATAAAAATTATTAAATATTAATTAATAAAATTCCCTATTTCATACTGAAAAGGGCCTAACATATACATGCCAGACCCTTTTATCTCGTTATGTATCTTATTACCTATGGGAAAACGCCCATCGTTGTATAATCGCTTGCTACTTTGTCTATCGCACTTATAAATGCTGCTGTTCTGTAGTCTTCTACTTTCTTACGTCTTCTGTAGATATCTCTTATCTGATGGAACGCTGTAATCATTGTTTCCTCTAATCCTGATCTTACGAGATCGATCTCGTCAGCCCCTCTTACGATAATAGATTTATCTCTCTTAGTGACAGCTTTTCCAGTATTACGCTCGATTAGATCTACTAAATTACCGTATGCATTTTGATTAAAACGCTTATCCATTCTTCCAAATCTCATGTGAGAAAGGTTCTTTAACCATTCAAAGTATGAAACGGTTACCCCTCCTGCATTGATATACATATCCGGAATAATTACGACTCCTTTTTTCAATAGTATTTTTTCGGCATCAGCCGTAACAGGTCCGTTTGCTGCTTCTGCGATTACCTTGGCTTTGATAGACTTGGCATTTCCTTTATGGATCTGACTTTCTAATGCAGCCGGAATCAAAACATCACAATCGATCTTTACCCAATCTTCCCTAGTGGCTATTTTTTTAGAACCCGGAAATCCTATAATTGTCTTTTTTGCTTTACGGTATTTGATCAATTTATCCATGTCTATCCCTTTAGGATTTACGATGGTTCCTTCGATCTCAGATACCCCTACGATAATGGCTCCTCCTTCGTTCTGACAGATAGATCCTGCGTATGATCCCACATTTCCTAATCCTTGCACTACGATGGTCTTTCCTTCCATTCCAGGCTCTAGGCCTATTCTTTTCATCTCAGGCTCATCTAATAGCACCTCTCTTAATCCATAATACACTCCTCTACCTGTGGCTTCTGTTCTTCCTTGGATTCCGTTAAGATGTACAGGCTTACCCGTCACACAACCTACGGCATCGATTTCAGATCCATTTTTAAAGGTGGTATACGTATCCACGATCCATGCCATCTCTCTAGAACCCGTTCCATAATCAGGTGCAGGTACATCTACACTCGGCCCGATGAAGTTTTTACGGATAAGCTCCATAGTGTACCTTCTCGTAATTTTTTCGAGAGCCTCTGCATTGTATGCTCTAGGACTGATGGCTACCCCACCTTTAGCTCCTCCAAAAGGAACATCCACAATCGCACATTTAAAAGTCATCAGTGCCGCAAGTGCTTGCACCTCATCTTTGTTTACATAACTACTGAATCGGATTCCCCCTTTAGTCGGTAATCTATGTTGTGAATGCTGAACTCTGAAGGCCTTAATCACCTCATATTTATTCCCTATTTTAACGGGAAAATTCATTTCATAAATAGAATTGCAGGCTTTGATCTGAGAGATTAATCCAGATGGATGATCCATCAAATCTGCAGCCTTATCAAAATTCCTGTGGACACTGTCCAAGAAACTAGCTTGTTTACTACTCATTGTTATAGTGGTTTTCTAAATGTTTAATTTTTTTATCAAGTCTGAAGAGATACCATAAAATACCGAGAAAGAGAACGAGCACCACAGCTACTACGGCATAAATTTTTCCAGTAGATCGTATGAAATCATCCCCACTCTGAGCTTGAATCTGGGTGAAACTAAAAACAAAAAGTAAAAGAGATAAAGCTCTTCTTTTCATCCGTCCGATTGAGAATTCTAAAGTCATCAATTTTTTCAAGCTTCCAAAATATTTTACGATTAATTATTACAACTCTTGTTCTAAAAGTCGCCTTTCTTCAATTTTAAAAATACGAGTGCGTATCTGAGCCATCCATACCCCTAGTAATATCATAGAGATTATGGCTGGATAAAATACCATCCGCAATGTATTATCTAAATCCTCTCCTGAGAAAGCAGGATTACCCCCTACTCCCGGGTGTAGACTATCTGTCAATCTCGGTATTACTAATAGAAGAGGAATCATCGCAACATAGGCAAAGATGTTGAACGCTGCCGCAAAACGCTTTGACTTGTCCTGATCTGTAATCGTTCCTCTCAATATAAAATAGGCAAAGTAGATCATTACCGATACCGCAGCCATGTTTAATCGGACATCATTAGTCCAGTATGCTCCCCATGTAAATCTCGCCCATACAGCTCCAGTAGCTAGACCGATCATTCCATAAAGCAAGGATACCGCTGTAAAAGAATATGCTCTGTGCTCGTAAGCCAGCTTAGTCGGATCTCGCAAAAATAAGATGCTGTATATCGCCGCTATGGTAGACAGTAGAAATAAGGCCATCCATATCGCTACGTGAAAAAAGGTATTACGAATCGTCTCGTACAGTATATTCCTAAATGGAAATTTTATACCCGTCCATGCATGCATATCGCTAAGAGCACTATTTGTAAAAGCAGGCAGGGATGGATCAAATGTATTTTTTATACTGATCGCTCCCGGCAATAAAGAATATCCATCGACAGAACTATCTATAATCAGACTTACTGGAGCAATGGTATCTGTAGTCGGAATCTGAGTATTTAAATTAAAGGATATGTTGAGATTATTGTGATCGAGCACTTCTATTTGGCTTGAAGCCAAATAATGTGTCGAATCAAATTTTAACCAAGCCCTGAGATTAGGCTCTTTATCATAATTGGCGTTATACGCTTGGACTTTTATGGATGTGTTTTCTCCATTCTTGATATAGGTCGGAGATACTGTAAGAATTCCCGGTTTAAGCGGAATCAGAAATCCAGCAATAATGACGTAAATCATCATCACAGCCGCTAGTATTTTCCACCAATTGTTTTTAATACTCATGTTACGATTTCCAAAGAATAGGAAATAAAATTATCACTAATCCTGCAAGCATCATATCAATTGCCAATAATATTATAAAATCAGTTGCAACTTCTGAGTCTACCGTGATGCCCATCGCTATTGTAGAAATTTTTATTCCCATCAACAATATAGGCAATACAAGGGGTAAGCCCAAAATTGAAATCAAAACTCCAGAATTACTTTCTCCATTGGCTATAGCCGAAGCAAACGAAAAAACGATCGACAATCCCAAGGAAACCAATGCCAAATCACCAAAAAAGATCAAATACTTACTTACAGGATTAAAAGTAAAGTATCTAAACAAGCCGAAAGTGAGTATACCCATCACAAATAAGAGCAGAAAATTATACAGTATTTTACTGATAATGACTTTGTACGGATCGAGCAGACTATAATAATATATACCTGTCCTACTCCGTTCTACTGAGAATGTTTTAAGCACTGCATTGGTACTAATAAATAGTAGAACAACCCAATAGAGCACATTCCACGACATCGGTGAGAACTGATTGAAGGCTTTAAAAACAATAAAAACGGTGACTACTGCAAATAACATAATACTGGCAAGAGAAAACTTATTCCTAAACTCGAGGAGAAGCTCCGTTTCCATTAATGCAAATATTTGCTTGATATCCTTCATTATTCCATAAAGATAATCGATTGTATTCCTTATCAGACGAGATATGCGTAAATCATGTTAACAATCACGATATCTATGATTTACATATGGTGATTATTTTTAATATGTTATATTTGTGATGTTTAAATACTTATTCCATGCTCCGATTATTACTTATAGCCTTATTTGTTATTGGTCAATTTGTTTTGGCCTCAGCCTACGACAATAATTCCAATCCTCTTAAAGGAGAGTTTCATTCGGTTTCGACGCTTCCCGGTGATGGTACCTACTCACTGCTTAGAAGATATAAGTTACCTGTAGATGCCTGTAACCTTGAGAAATTTTATGAAATCAATGGCTTGAAAAAAAATCAAGCTTTGATCGTAGACAAGGAATATAAACTGCCGATAATGCTCTACACGTACAATGGAAAGAGTATACGATCTACTTTGAGCATCGACGATTTGCAGCAAGCTATCCGTATCAAAGTCTATAATGAGGAAGTAAGAAAAGCAAAACTGAGATCGCAGAATTTCATAGAAAGTAAAATCCTATGGGTTCCCTACGGAGAATTGCATTGTTTTGATTCCGCTAAACCTGCCGACTCTGAAGGAACGGCAACTCTGGAAACAGCTAAGCCTGCAACTATAAAAGCCGCTACTAAAGAGGAAAAACAAGTTGCAAAAGCAAAACCAGCCGAACTGGGAAAAATATCGGCAACCGTTAAAAAGAAAGTGGCCAATGCCAAAGTATTAAACACTCCACTGTTCGGAAAAAAGCATGAAAAAACTGCTGTTAAATCTGCAGAGCTCAAAAACGAAGTGTATTACATCGTAAGTGGACATGGAGGGCCAGACCCTGGAGCTAGATGCACCGACTGTGCTGAGACATTGTGTGAAGATGAGTATGCTTACGACGTAGGTTTACGACTGGCAAAGAACCTGATGGAACGAGGTGCTACAGTGCATGTAATCATACAAGATACCGACGGAATCAGAGAGGAAGAAGTACTTAAATGTGATCGCGATGAGACCTGTCTGGGCAAATTGAAAATCCCAAGAAATCAGAAATTAAGACTGTTACAACGAACTACAGCGATCAATGATCTCTATAAAGTATATGCAAAGCGAGGTATCAAAACTCAAAAAACGATCAGTCTACACATCGATTCCAATGTTAAGAAAAAGAAGATGGACGCTTACTTCTGTTATTATAAAAACAGTGAAACAAGTAAAAAGCTAGCTACCAATATGAAAAACACCTTTGCTGCTAAATACGATTATTATCAAAAAGACAGAGGTTATCACGGTAAGATCAGCCCACGTAACTTTTACATTCTGAAAAACACCGCTGCACCAGCAGTACTCGTAGAACTGGCCAATATCAAAAATCCAAACAATCAAAAAAGATTTACGGAACCGTCTAATCGTCAGCTACTTGCAGACTGGTTATATGAGGGATTGACAAATCGAAAATTATAAATCAGAATCAACTCAGATATATAGTAGGTTACAGCCGCGTATATCTGAGTTATCTACCCTACCTAGTATCTTAAAAATATCAGGGCTCATCATCTTGCCTAAGTCCTCTGTCTGAATAAATGCACAGCTGTCTACATTGGCGAAGTCTATCACATTTATTAAACCAGATTTTCCAACTGGCATTTCTGTAAATGGATCAGTCAGATCACTAATACTCACTTTCATCGTAGCAGATTCATTGAATATTCCATCGCCCTTACTATAGGCCTGACTTAACAACTCTGTCATTCCATACTCAGAATGGATACTGGACACATTAAAGGATTCCATCATCAGCTTATGCAGTTCCTCTCTGGGTAATTCTTTAGCACGGCCTTTCATCCCTCCTGTTTCCATAAATAATATATCAGACCAATCTATTTTTTTAACTCGTAGAGCTAAATCTAGTAAAGCAAAACTCACTCCAATCAGCAAGGTCTTGACCCCATTGGACTGATTAAAAGATAGAAGCTCTGTGAGTGCATCGATCTCATCGAGATAGAAGCCACTGTCCGTATTTTCAGACTCCTTTATAAAATAATCAACCATAGAGACCAGCGACGAGTTATCACGTTCTAAATATGATGGAAGTAAGGCCAGTATGCAATACTCATCTATCTTTCCATATTCCCGCTCAAATAGATTTAAGGCATTCTGATGATAGAAGTCTGTATCTAGTACATAATGCCGACTCGTCGTACTTCCGGTCGTTCCACTACTTTCAAACACTCTGTGATCCGAGGTATCTCCACTTATAACTCTATGCTTTTTAAATGCCGAAATCGGTAAATACGGAATAGCTGAAAGCTTCGTTACATGGCTAGCTTGTATGTTTAAACTATCGACATATCCTCTATAAACCGCATTGCTTGCATACTGATACTGAAACAATTCTAGGGCCAGCTGGTCAAAATCAAGTTTTGTGTCTTTGGATAAAATGGCATTCTTGATTTCGGTTCTAGTCACGTTTGTGAAAATTGTAATAGTTTTAGAGTATAAATGTAAACCTTGAGATTTTTCTTATTTGTATCCGTAGTCGTTTATTTTGTTTCGTGCTCTGCGGCACCTGACTTTAGCGATGTCCCTAAAATCACTTTTGTAGGCTTATCTAAATCAGAAATGGTCCAGTGTCCGGTAGATCTTTGCGATTCGCTATTTATCACCTTTGACTTTGAAGACGGCGATGGCGACATAGGAGAAAACCAAATACTCGACCTAAAAGTTATCGATAATCGATCAGGAGATTTATATGACCAGACGAGTATCCCTATGCTCCCTGAGCAAGGATCGAGTAATGGCATATCAGGTCAGATTATGTTTAAACTCTACTCTAGCTGCTGCGTATTCCCAGATGGTATTCCATCCTGCGAGGCTCCAGCTGAGTATCCCACAAACGATCTAAGCCTAGACCTATACATAACCGATCGTGCTGGTAACCAGAGCAACATCATCACTACAAGCCAGATTACTTTACGTTGTCAGTAGCATCGCAGTCCGTAGTTATCACCATTTTTCTTTGAGTAGCTCGACTACTTTCTTGGTATTTCCGACGGTAACAAAATCATCATAGATTACAAATGGTCGCTTGAGGAAGGTATATTCTTCTAACAAGTACTTTTTATAATCCGCCTCTGATAGCTGCATCTCGTTTAAGCCCATAGATCGATATTTCATGGCCCTTTTGCTAAATAGGCTTTCATAAGATCCGGCGGACGTATAAAACAGCTCTAATTCCTCAGCTGTAATGTTCTTATCCTTAATGTTCTGAAACTCGATATCCTCGGGCCAATTGACTTCTTTTATGATTCGCTGGCAGGTAGAGCAGTTTTGTAGGTGGAAAACTTTTTTCATTGACTATATTGTAGACTTAAATTTACGATAGTGGAAAGTATAAAAGAATCTGAATTAATCCTAAATAAAGATGGGTCGATCTATCACTTACAATTATTGCCTGGCGACTGTGCAACAGATATTATTACGGTAGGTGATCCTGAACGTGCCAAAAGCATTGCTAAGAAATTTGATTCCATACTCGTTTCCAAGAAAAATAGAGAGTTTTTAACGATCACCGGATTATATAAAAAAAAGAAACTGACGGTCATCTCCACTGGTATCGGTACAGATAATATCGATATTGTATTTACCGAGCTCGATGCTTTATTTAACATCAACTTCAAGACACGAAAAGTTAAGACAAAACTGACCAGCCTCCGGTTTTACAGAATAGGTACCTCTGGAAGTATTCACGAAAGTGTGCCCGTAGATAGTTTACTGATCAGTAGTTCCGCAATCGGACTAGACGGACTAGCACATTTCTATAGTTACACTAAGCGTAATGTCTATGTAGATCGCTTGTTTGAAGAGATGAAACTCTCACCACATATAAAACCATATTATGTAAATGCCTCTAAAAACTTGCTGGATAAATTCATTGGCGTAAGCCCATTTAAAACCGGTATCACGATAACCGCTAACGGATTCTATAACCCTCAGGCTCGTAGTCTCAGATTGCAATCGAAATTTGCCAAGAATTTTAAAAAATGTCACAATCGCCAAATAGGAAAAAATCTACTGAGTAATCTGGAAATGGAAACGGCTGGTATCTACCTACTCGCTCACCTTATGGGGCATGAGGCGATATCTTTGAATGCCATACTCGCAAATCGTATAAATGGAGATTTTAGCTCACAAGCAAAGAAAGTCGTCAATAAACTGATCGATCTGTCATTGGATATAATTGTGAGTAGGTAGAGATTAAGTTGTTGGAGAAATAATATGACACGGAATTTTCTGTTATTAATTTCATTAATAAAGAACAATGAGCACAAGCAATAAACATTTCTTATCGATACTCTTTTTATTTATTCTTACAGTTGTGAATAGCTCATGTACTGACTCAAACGACGAGTACGATCTATCCATAATCCTCAATGAAAATTCGAACTGGATTGCAGATGGAAATGGCAGTGCAGAATTCTTAGATTCTAATGAATACGTTAATATATCTTTTTCATCTAATAGAGGTGAAGGATATATTCAAGATGCTCTTTATTTTGGAAATGTTTATTTTGAAGTAAATACGTACAGCGTTGAGAACATCGATTTAAATAATAATCCTTCAACATCTTTTATTACTGCAAGTTATACCACACTTGAAAAAGATTTGATTGATTCTTATTATATCATTGATGAGAACTATGCCAATTATTTTGAAATTACCGAAATCACAAATGATCGTATCAAAGGAGCTTTTGATATTAGATTTATTAAGGATCCCGATATAATGTTTAATCATCCTGTTGATCCTGATACCGTACAAATGAGTGAGGGGATTTTTGAGGTGCCGTACTGAGGTGCCGCCTAATGGGTATTGAACCCAATCAGTGAAATCGGAAAACATCTTGACAAGGCTTAAAATAAAGGCTCATACCCTTACAGATAAAACCTGAAACCTTGACCTAGAGCCATAGACCTTCTAATATATTTTATTATCGCAGAGGGAAAGAGTAACTCTTCTAAGAATTTGCCTTTTCGTGATCGGCCAAAAACTTTGCAAGTCCTATATCTGTCAATGGGTGCTTAAGAAGTCCCATATATGCACTCAGTGGACTCGTTACGACATCTGCACCGCTCTTTGCAGCATCTACAATATGGAGAGCATTTCTGATGGACGCAGCTAATATGAGCGTTTCAAATCCCTGTATCGCATAGATCTCAGCCATATCTCTGATCAGATCCATTCCAGGCCATGTAATATCATCGATACGTCCAATAAACGGAGAAACATATGTAGCACCTGCCTTAGCAGCTAAAATTGCCTGTCCTGGTGAGAACACCAGCGTACAATTGGTTTTAATTCCTTCTTTTGTGAAATGACTGATGGCTTTTACACCGTCCTTGATCATCGGAACTTTCACTACGATGTTAGGAGCGATCTCAGCTAGAGCCTTACCCTCTCTTACAATACCCTCGTAATCTGTAGAAATAACCTCTGCACTTACATCACCATCTACGAGGTCTGCTATCTTTTTGTAATGATCTAGGATATTTTGCTGACCCGTTATACCTTCTTTGGCCATTAAGGAAGGATTAGTAGTTACACCATCCATAAGACCGAAGTCTTTTGCTTCTTGGATTTGCTCAATAGATGCGGTATCGATAAAAAATTGCATGTGGATAAGGTTATTATTATCATTTAAACTAAAAAAAGTGAGGAACAATACCTAGCCGCTCAACCTTCTACCCTTGCTGCGTTTCCACCCTGGGGGAATTCAAAAGGAGCTGACCGTATTGTCCTCACCGAGGGCAAACTTACAACGATTATCATTACTGACAAAGACTATCCAAATCCAAATGCTTAAAAATATTCCAAAACACCGTTTTAGGTGGATCCGCTTGAAAACGAATGGGTTCTTTTCTGACAGGATGTATCAGTTCCATGGAATAACAGTGCAGGCCTATCGACTTATCTTCTAACCATCGAGTATAATGGCCATATTTAGAATCACCTAGTATCGTACAGCCTATCGCATTGAGCTGGACTCTGATTTGATGGGATCTACCTGTCTTAGGATGGACTTTTAGTAGATTGTAGCCATCTAGTGTAGAGATGAGCTCGTAATCTAGGATGGCTTTTTTAGCCCCTTTTTTTTGAGAGCTATATAATTTTGATTTATTCTTTTCTTTATCCTTTTTAATATATCCGGTTAATCTCCCTGAAAATTCTTCAGGTCTAGATTTACTGATCGCTAGATAGGTTTTTCTCACTTGGGTCTCCTGGAACATTTTATTTAGTCTGGAAAGAGCTTTACCGGTTTTGGCAACGATAAATGCCCCACTTACTGGTCGATCCAGACGATGTGTGATGCCCACAAATACTTTTCCTGGCTTATTATAGGTGTTCCTTATATAATCTTCGGCATAAGCCGCCATGGATTTATCCTCTGTTTTATCTGCATGAGTGAGTATCCCCGAGGGTTTATTGAACACGAGGATATGATTATCTTCATACCGTACTTCTAGATCCTTATAATTCATGAGCACAAATTAAAACAAGTATTCATTCAATTAGTTAATTACTATGACTAGAATTAAACACAATGCGTAAACAGACCATCACATTTGGATTTTCACCCTGTCCCAATGATACATTTATACTCGATGCACTCTATAATGGAAAGTTAGCTATCGATACATCTGACATCGATTTTAAGTGGATCATCGAAGACGTACAGGAACTCAATGAGCGAGCCTTACGCAATGAGATAGACATTACTAAGATGAGCTACGGGGTATATAATAACATACTGGATAATTATATGCTTCTGAATGCTGGTAGTGCTCTAGGCAAAGGATGTGGCCC
>CALDEN010000205.1 GCA_937942405.1 uncultured Saprospiraceae bacterium | reverse complement strand
ACATTAATCGTTATCGCTGATTTATCCATTATGGGGGCGGCTATTGCTACTACGACATCCCTGATAGTCTTTAATGTAATGAAGACGATTTTGATTCAGGTCAAAATTAATATGCAACCATTTACAAGAAAGATGATCCTTTTTGTTGTTTCGTTATGCGGTGTTTTATACTCTATTTTTTATCTAGAAAACCTAATAGGAGAGAATTATGCCTTCCTGGCAAATAAAATATTGACCATTGCCTTTCTCGCAACGTGGATGTTTTACTTCCATTTTGCTCCAGACACTAAAAGCAGTTTAATAAGTTTAAAGAAAAAATGGTTTTAGAAATCATTAGAAACTAATCCAAAAGACGATTCAAAAAAGAAATGATTCTAACAGATTTAAGATCCGCAGGCTATACGCAGATTGGCGATTTGAGTGTCCCAAAACTGACGTTGTCCATCCACTTCATCTTCGTCACAGAAATCAGTAATCTCGAGTATGGTTTCTAAGGTCATTTCGGCCTTATACATTCTGAATTCTAGATATTCGCCATCATCAGCATCTTCGAAAATGAAGCGTATTCTTTCTTCTTCGATGTCATCAACCAGCTCGGCTACTTCTTCAGAACCTTCCCACTCAAAAGTATATGTTTCAGCAGTCAGGTCGCATCCATCGCAAAACCATCTTACTAGGCAATCGTTATTTGTTAAAAACTTATAGAGTATGCCCGGTGAGGCTTTAAATATAAACTCCATGTCAAAAGAAACTCTCTTCATTCTAAATCTTAAATATGATAAGGGATTTTATCGCAAGCGTGCAATAAAGACTAAATTTCAATAAAACACAAGTGAATGCGAATTTATTTTATAACTTTTTTTTCAACAAAAAAAAATGCTCTCAATCAAAAATTATGGTTGAATAATCAATGAGATAGTTATACATTTGTTGGCTTCTTAAGCTATTTTGCGAATAGGACTAAAACAGTACTTGTAAATGAGACAACTCAAGATAACCAAATCCATTACCAATCGTGAATCCCAATCTCTAGAGAAGTATTTACAAGAAATAGGGAAGGTGGATTTATTAACTCCTGATGAAGAGGTAACACTTGCAAAGAAAATAAAACAAGGAGACCAGGTAGCTTTAGAAACATTAACTAAAGCCAACCTAAGATTCGTAGTATCTGTTGCAAAGCAATATCAGAATCAAGGATTGTCATTGAGTGATTTGATCAATGAAGGAAATCTAGGTTTGATAAAAGCTGCTCAACGTTTCGATGAGACGAGAGGATTTAAGTTTATCTCATATGCTGTATGGTGGATTAGACAATCCATTCTTCAGGCATTGGCAGAGCAGTCTAGGATCGTAAGGCTACCGCTTAATAAGGTAGGGTCATTAAATAAAATTAATAGAGCTTTTTCTGAACTTGAACAAGAGTTTGAAAGAGAGCCGTCTGCTGACGAATTAGCAGATCTTTTAGATATATCTACCGATGAGGTAGAAACTACATTAAGTGTCGCTGCTAGACATGTATCTATGGATGCACCGTTTGTATCGGGAGAAGACAATTCGCTCTTAGATGTACTAGAAAACAGCATGACTCCAGGAACAGATAGTTCTTTAGAATACGGAGCATCATTAAGAGCTGAAATAGAGCGTTCTCTGGGTACTTTGACTGAACGTCAAATGGATGTAATCAAATTGTATTTTGGAATCGGTATCGACCATCCGATGTCTTTAGAGGATATAGGTGAGAAATTTGGACTTACGAGAGAGAGAGTAAGACAGATTAAAGATAAGGCCATAAACAAGTTGAGATCCGTATCAAGAAGTAAATTATTGAAGCATTATTTAGGTGCTTAATAGCTAATTTCTGTCGATTGGCAAGAATTATGCAACATGGATAATTCTTATGGTTAATCCACGTCCTTCTAGAAAGTATATAATCCTTGAGCCACTGGTATTGGCTTTGGTGATGGTTATCGGCATTAGTATCGGGTATAAGATAAACGATACGGAAGATGACTTTGCATTAATCCAGCGACTAGACCAAAGTGCTGTACCTATCGGCCGTATTGAGGAAGTTCTTCGTTTTGTAGAAAATAAATACGTAGATTCTGTCGATACAGAAACGATTGAAAATAAATTAATCGAGACCGTTCTTGAAGACTTAGACCCTCATTCTATTTATATTCCGCCTACTGATATCGAAGATGTAAATCGTCAAATGAGTGGTAGATTTCAAGGAATAGGTATAGAAACACTGCTCATAAAGGATACCTTCTACATCAGTTATGTAATGGACAACAGTCCAGCCCAAAAAGCAGGTTTGCCGATCGGTTCTAAGATCTTGGCAGTAAATGATTCTTTAGTTTCTGGTAAAGATCTCGCCTTTCAAGATCTGAGTACGCTCGTATTGAGCGAGGAAGAAGTTACATTAAAGGTAAATTTCAAGAACGAGCATAAGGTATTTAACCTGGTACCAGAAGAATTTGAGGTTAACTCTGCTCAAAATCACTTCCTCATTAAGCCTGATGTGGGGTATATTCAACTAGAGCGTTTTACCTCACAAAGCTATAGTGACTTTTTAAGAGCTCTAGAATCTATAGTCACCGATCAAAATTTAGAAAACCTAATTATCGATTTAAGAAATAACCCTGGAGGTTACCTTCCTGAAACCAGTAAAATACTAAGCCAATTGTTCAAAGAAAAGGACAGGCTATTGTTATACACAGAAGGCGAAAGGAGTGAAAAACAAGAGTATAAGACCACTGGAAAGTGTTTCTTCGATGTGGGAAATATTGCCGTTCTTATTAACGAAGGATCTGCATCTGGTTCTGAGATTTTGGCAGGAGCCATACAAGACTGGGATAGAGGTGTAATCATAGGGTCTAGGTCATATGGCAAAGGCTTAGTTCAAGAGCAA
>CALDEN010000204.1 GCA_937942405.1 uncultured Saprospiraceae bacterium | reverse complement strand
AATGTACGTGGAGGGAGTATCGATCAGAATCTAGTCTTACTCGATGAGGCTCCGGTATATAATTCTTCTCACTTATTTGGTTTCTTTTCTGTATTTAATCCAGATGCCGTAAAAGATGTAAAGCTATATAAAGGAGGGATTCCCGCTAGATATGGAGGTCGACTATCCTCGATCCTCGATGTACGGATGAAAGAAGGAAATAACAAAAAACTAACCGTCAATGGTGGTATAGGATTGATATTCAGTAGATTATCTATAGAAGCACCGATCGTTAAAGACAAAGCATCGTTTATCGTAGCCGCTCGTAGATCTTATATCGATGTACTGGCAGGACCATTTCTCAATGAAGATTTTGATGATACGGTGCTCAACTTCTACGACCTTACACTTAAAACCAATTATGATATAAACGAAAAGAACAAGTTATTCTTATCGGGATATTTTGGTAGAGATAACTTCGGTTTTGGTGGAGCAGCAGGATTTAACTGGGGTAACAGTACAGGGACCATGAGATGGAATCACCTATTTAGTGATCGTCTATTCAGTAATCTAACTTTGTTCTACAGTGATTATGATTATAAAATTGCATTTGGAGAAGACGCTGTAAATCGTTTTGATTGGAAAGCAAGTATAGAGAATACGAGTATCAAACCAGAGTTTACCTTCTTCCTCAATCCCAACAATATTATCCGTTTCGGTGGACAAGGAATCCTGTATAAATTCAAGCCTGGAGCTGCAGTAGGTGTATCGGAAGGTGAGATATCCGATATAAGCTTGGACGATAAATTTGCCATCGAAAGTGGCGTTTATGTGGAGAATGAACAGAATTTCGATAATGGGATCAAGATCAATTATGGTCTGAGGCTATCAGCTTTCAACTATACCGGAGCTGGAACTGCCTATACTTTTGAAGATGCAGAGCCCGGCCAAACAAAAACATTTATCAGTTCGCAAGAGTATGATCAGTGGGAATCCATACAGCGATATGCTCGACTAGAACCTAGATTTTCTATTAATTTGCCTCTAGGCGAAACGAAGTCTGCCAAAGCAAGTTATAACCGTACGTCACAGTATATACACCTCGTATCTAATACTACGGCCTCTACCCCTGTGGATGTATGGACACCGAGTTCCAACAATATAAAGCCTCAGATGGCGGATCAGGTAGCACTCGGATATTTCCAGAATTTCAAGAACAATACGTACGAGTTATCTTCTGAAGTATATTATAAGAGTATGAATGAGCTCGTAGATTATGTCGATGGAGCAGACTTACTGCTCAATCAATATCTAGAAGGTGATCTAGTAGCTGGTAAGGGAAGAGCTTACGGTCTTGAGTTGCAACTCAAAAAGAATAAAGGAAAGTTTTCTGGATGGGCAAGTTATACGCTCGCAAAATCTGAAAGATTTGTAGAAGGAATCAACAATGACGAATGGTACCCTTCCCGATTTGACCAGACACATAATTTCAGTCTGACGACTTTTTATGAGATTAATGATCGATGGTCATTAAGTGCCAACTTTGTATACCTCACTGGTACTCCAGCCACGTTCCCTACGAGTCGTTATGAGATCGGACCATATATCGTACCTCATAATTCTGATAACACACGTAACAACTTAAGGATTCCTGACTACCACAGATTAGATCTATCTGCTACATGGAAAGGCATGAAAAAATCAGATACAGACAAGTGGGTCGGTGAGTGGGTTTTTTCAGTCTACAATGTGTATAGCAAACGAAATCCTTTTGCAATATTTTTCAAGCAGATGGATAACCCCGCTCTCGGACAAGTCATCGATACAGAAGCAGTACGACTATCCGTCATAGGAAACTTTATCCCATCTATTTCTTACAACTTTAAATTTAACCAATAATGAATATCAGAATATTAACAACACTATCGATTGCCATTATTGCTCTTGCAAGCTGTCAAGACGTGATCGATGTTCCAGCTCCAGAAGGAGAAAGCAGACTCGTCGTAGAAGCATGGCTAGATAATCAGACTAGAGAACAAAAAATACGTATCACAGAGACGCTACCCTATTTTCAGAATGAATTTACGCCGGGTATCGTAGATGCTGAAGTCGTGGTATCTTCCTCTGCAGGAAAGACGCTCGGATTTGAGGATCAAGGCAACGGAGACTATATCTATGACGCCTCTAGCGAAGCCATCGGAACAGTGGGAGACCTATTTACTTTAGACATACAGACCAATGGAAAATCGATCAGTGCCATTGCTGAACTAAATCGTGTACCTGCTATAGATAGCATCGTTCAAGAGTTTAGAGATGATGCATTCGGAGAAGGGATCTACTGCAACTTTTTCTCTAGGGATCCGATCGGTCTAGGAGATACTTATTGGGTAAAAACCTACCAAAACGGAGAATTCTTAAACGAACCTCTCGAACTGAATCTCGCTTTCGATGCTGGATTTTCTGCAGGATCAGAGGTAGATGGACTCATATTTATCCCACCGATTAGAGAAACGATGAACCCAGTACCTGACTCATTAGGTCAGAGCCCATGGATACAGGGAGATATCGCAAGAGTAGAAATCCACTCTACAAATGTGGAGACATTCTTCTTTTTAGAATCGATCAGAGATCAGCTACTCAATAGTCTCAATACCATCTTTGCAGAACCTGTCGTAAACACTAAAGGCAATCTCGTAAACAATACCGATGAGGAGGAGATCCTCGGAATCTTTAATGTAGCAGCGATCAGTAGCCTAGAGATCGAGATAGAGTAAGAAAATCAGAGCTCTTACGAGCAAAATATATCTAGAGGGGAATAAGATCGCATTTATGATGTTGAATTTTATTCCCTCTTTTTTATGTCCGAGATCTAGATGCATCGGATAAAAGTGCCAGTAAACCCAGTATCGGCCCCACTGCCAAAACCATATAGACCCATTCAAAGCTTGCCCATACTCTTAATGCATCTATCAGTTGTATACTGACTATCGTAATCATAAAACCGATGCAAGTCACAATCGTCAGTGCTGTTCCTTTTAAATGCGGAGCTGCATTCTGAGCTACGAGCGTAGAGAAAAGAGGTGAATCTGCAATAACCACCATTCCCCAAAAAAGTAAAAAAGCGATAAAGAGAATTTCCACTTCTACCAAAAACATCAATGGTGACACCAGACAACATAAGCCTGATAAGAGTAATGCCATCTTGGCTATTTTCATCTCTCCCACTTTCTGAGCGATGTATCCACCCACTACACATCCCAATCCTCCGATACCGATAATGACAAAAGACCATAGGGACATATTTAAGCTAAGCCCAGAATGAATGTCACTATATCTCTGCAACATAAGCGGCACAAATGTCCAAAAAGCATACAGCTCCCACATGTGACCAAAGTAGCCGAATGCTGCTGAGCGAAATTTTCTTGAACGGAAAACATGATTTACCGCAGATAGATCTATGCCTTTACTGGGTTTGCAATAGGGACCATCAGCTACACGATACATCATCAAGCCACCACCTGCGACTGCAAACAAAGAAGAAATAAAAATGACATATTGCCAATTGTGAGTACTACTCAGCTCATGTAACAAATGAGGAATAGCCGTCCCTAAAACCAATGCCCCTACCAAGTAACTAAGAGATATGCCCAAACCCTTATCATAATAATCTGACGCTATTTTCATCCCTACTGGATAAATGCCCGCAAGAAAAAATCCTGTCATAAAACGTAAAACCAGTAATGTCTCGAGACCATTGCCATTCCATATGACTCCCAAATTAAACAAGGCTCCCAGCACAGCACTGATAAAAAAAACCTTAGAGGGAGAATAGCGATCTACTATTGTAAAAACAGCAAAAATCAAAGTTCCAGAAATAAAGCCCAATTGGACAGAAGAGGTGAGATAGCCCAATGCCCGATTATCCAGCTGAAAACTAGAGATTAAATCATCCATCACTCCATTGCTAGCAAACCACAGCGATGTGCATAAAAACTGCGATAGGACTATGGTAGGAAGTATCCTCACTGATGTATTCAATAGATATTGATTTATAAACACCGGAATAGTCTATATTCCACAAATGGTTTTGATTCTACAGAGCCACTTTAGTAGAGTACTTTATCTCTTCCAATACGATCTGACTATCGATATCATTTATGTTACGGATAGCAGCTACTTCATTTACTAAGAAGTCTCGATAGTCTTTGATATTGGCAAATCTAACTTTGGCCAAAAAATCAAAACTCCCTGAAGTGTGGTAAAATTCTGAAACCTCATTTAAGGATTCCATACTTTGTACAAATTCATCCCTCGCCTCTTTATGATGATCCTTGATGGTAATATTCATAAAAACGATGATGTTCTTATTGAGTAAATCTGTATTTAGCAAAGCAACGTATTGCTTAATAAATCCAGCTTTCTCTAACTTCTTTATGCGTTCGTATACGGGAGTGGTTGTGAGCGATAATTCTGTAGCCATTTCTTTGGCCGTTCTCCCAGAATTGGTTTGAAGCATATCCAGAATCTTAAGATCTATAGGATTCATTGCACTATTTTTCTACTTGAATTAGTAAATCTAAAAATAATTCAATTCAGAAAAGCTGATCTGATCGATTATATTCTTTTTATAAAATGAATGGTAGGATCTGCTATGAAATGGCCAGTTGGACTTCCGATCCTTTGAATGAATGATAAGACATCTCCTTATTTTCAAAGCAATCTGTCTTCTCGTTGTATACGTTACAATTGTCGATCGGCAATGCATAGATATGTAGTGTCATAGCTCTACTACCATCAGATTGATTTTTAAGACTATGATAGCCCATGCGATCATGCATGTAGGTCAGTTTTCCAGGACTCAGCTCTATGGTGTCTATCTCTATGAGTTCATTAGCTACTTTTTCAAAACGTGTCTCTTCTATCGTTCCTTGTATCTGATATACCCAGCAATTCTCACCACCATGATCATGGATTGGTGTTTTTGCTCCGATATCCCAGCACAATAGTATGAGTTCATATGCATCGGTTCGGGCTAAACAGTTACGTGTATACCCTTCATTGCACCACGTGGAAAATTGTTTTAATCCAGTAGCATCGAGTTTAATCCGTTTCATGACCTGGGCATGCTCCCTAGGTTCTGCCTCATCTAAATTTTCAATGAGTTCTTCGATCGTCTTGATATATTCCATGCTCTCCATTTAAACTATCGCACACTTCAAAAATGGCAATTTTCCAAAAATAGCACAATATTTAGATGTTTTGTCTATTTTTGTTCACTTTCCACTATTCTAAAATTGAAAATCACTGCAATTGTTCATTTTATTAGTGATTTAAACTTATCTACATGAAAAACGTTTTGGAGCTCTTTCAACGAATTACGGCTGATCTCTTAGCCGACGAAAAGGAATACCCCGTTGCTAAACATATCCCATCATCCCAGCTGTTTGAGACATTAGATCTCTCTTTAAAAGCAGAACCATTGGATGAAGCTGCTTTTGAAAAAGTGGTACGAGAACTGGTCTTTGCCTCTCCGAGAACTGCAACCAATGGTTTTTTCAATCAATTATTTGGAGGAAGAAACGATAAAGCCATCTTGGGCGAACTACTCTCTGTTATACTCAATAACAGTATGTATACCTACAAGGCCGCTGGACCTCAGATCGGAGTCGAGAAGGTAATCTTACGAGAAGTATGCGACATGATCGGCTGGGACGCCAATGCAGATGGCACACTAGCCCCTGGTGGATC
>CALDEN010000203.1 GCA_937942405.1 uncultured Saprospiraceae bacterium | reverse complement strand
GCCAGACTGGGCACCATCATTGACCAAAGCAGAAGTTCAGGATTTACGTAAGGACGGATTTGCACAGCGAGTATTTAAAGCATTTGTGTTGCCATTACTTCTTATACTGATGGTCCTCGGATCGATATTTATGGGGATAGCGTCTCCTACAGAAGCCGCAGCAGTAGGAGCGATGGGGGCTATTTTACTGGCTTTGCTTGAGCAAAAATTAAACCTCCCGATCCTTCAAGATGTAATGCAACAGACGGTAAAGTTGACTGCCATGGTATTCTTCATTTTACTAGGAGCTACGACATTTACATTGGTCTTTAGAACACTAGGCGGCGATGATTTTTTGGTAGAGATGATTCAGTCTGCGGATTTGTCGGCGATGAGTTTTTTGATATTGGTGATGATTTTGGTTTTTGTAGCGGGCTTTTTCATAGACTTTATAGAGATCGTATTTATTTTTATTCCAGTCGTTACACCGATATTTAATTTCTACGAGATGGATATGCTATGGGTCGGGATATTGCTGGCGATGAATCTACAGACTTCATTTCTGACTCCGCCATTTGGGTTTTCATTGTTTTATTTAAAAGGAGTAGCACCGCCGGAGATTACCACTAAGCATCTTTATCGAGGGGTGATACCATTTGTCCTGATCCAGTTAATCTTTATTATTCTGATCATTCTATTTCCAGAGATGATAATGGTGTTTCTTTGATTAAAGACTTAATGGACTGATTCGATAATCACGGAGCTTTTCACTATCTTACCATTCATAGATATGAAAAAACCGATCACCTTTACTACGGCTTTTATTCCTTTGGCTTTCTTTTTTAGTGTGCTTATCTATGGCTTATTTGTGCAGCCAGTAATACTTAAGCAAGGGATGTTGCCACTCGAGGTACTTATACTGATGGCGATAAGTTTTAGTTCAGGGTATCTGATTTATCTGGGTTATAGCTGGCAAACCATACTGAGTCATATTCGCAAAAAAGTAGGAGATTCTATAGAAGTGATATTGATACTCTTTGCGATAGGTGTGCTGATCGGCAGCTGGATCGTATCTGGAACGATACCGATGATGATCTATTATGGGATATCGATTATCAGTCCAGATTGGATTTATCTATTTGCATTTTTGGTGTGTATTCTTTTTTCATTGCTTACGGGTACTTCATGGGGATCTGCTGGGACGATCGGTATCGTCATGATGGGTATCGCTCAGGTCTATGATGCAGATCTATGTATCACTGCAGGGGCGATCGTAGGAGGCTCGTTTTTTGGAGATAAGATGAGTCCGCTATCGGATACTACAAATGTGGCTGCATTGGCAACGGATGTTCCGCTCTTTGATCACATACGATCGATGGTGTATACGACGGGACCTGCCGCAATTTTAGCGGGATTGATGTATACTTTTTTGTCCCCTGTTTTTTCAGGTGAGGAGATCGCAGTTCTCACAGCACAACCTGAAAATATCAAAGCCACCTTAAGTGCACTCGACGGAATATTTCATTTCCATGTTCTGCTGCTTATTCCGATGGGCATCGTCATATGGGGAGCCATGACTAAAAAGCCGATCGTATTGACCTTACTGGGTTCTGCATGGATCGCTATGGTCTTGGGTTTAGTATTTCAAAATTTTGCCTTGAGCGATATCATCGCTTCATTTAATAAAGGCTTTTCTGTTTCGATGGCACAAGGATATGAAGGCGACCCCGGATTATTGCAGATTCTGAATAGGGGTGGTTTGTATAATTTGATCGAAGGGATCGTATCGTGCTTTTTGATATTTGCATTTATTGGAACCTTGGATGTCATTGATGCGATCGATCATGTTCTCAAAAACTTAATGAGGACGATTAAGACGAGGAGACTAGCTGTGGTTTCTGCTTTGAGTAGTACGCTCGTAACCAATCTCACAACCTCTAATCAGTACGCTACCAGCTTTATTATCGGGGAGACATTTAGAAGGAAATTTGATCACTTAAAAATCAATCGTAAAGTGCTCTCGAGATCCATCGAAGATGCAGGAACCATGATGGAAAACTTAGCACCCTGGACACCATCAGGAATATTTATGGCAAGTACATTAGGGGTTTCTGTTATGGAGTATGCCCCTTATCAGTTTCTGTCGTTGATAAATATTGTGATCGCCTATTTCTTTGCAGTAACGGGAATAGCTTGTTTTTATAATTCTGAAATGGAAGAGGATTAGTAAGGTCGCTCTGTTGTACAGATCAGAAATTGAGGCATGAAACTGTAAAGTGCAGAATGACAACGCTTTCTTCAAAAGGCTGAAGAGCTCTTCGCTACATCGAGATTATAAAATAGGGAGTGTTTCTTTTTTGACTTAAAGTCAATGGAGAGATATGCTTAAAAAAGTGCCTTTGAGTTATTCGCTTAGAGAAAGTAAGGAGAATTAAAGAGAAAGACTATTATCCTCTGATGAGTGATGAAATGCAATTTTCAGATTATATTGCAAATAGAGTTAAACGAAAATAAATGGATAAGAAGAACTTGAAAGACGAAAGCATTTTGAACCATGATGACTACAAAGATCAGCATGGAGCGGTCGTTCCACCTCTCTACCAAAACTCTCTTTTTACCTTCGATAGCTGGGATAGTATCGATCAGGCTTTTGATCATAAAACAGAAGCGTTTATTTACTCTAGAATACTCAACCCGACGGTCAAAGTAGCAGAAGATAAAATCGCTGCACTCTGTAGAGGAGAAAAAGCAAAGTTATGTGCTTCTGGTATAGCTGCCATCACGAGTGCCATCCTGCACTGTGTCCGGGCCGGTGATCACATCGTTACGATTAAAAACATCTATGGTCCGACCAATAAGTTCATTAATTCTTATCTCAAGACTAAGTTTAACATCAGCTCCACTTTTGTAGATGGACGAGACGTTGCTGAATTTGAAAATGCCATTCAGGAAAACACGACACTGATCTATCTAGAAAGTCCTGCATCCTTAACCATGGAGTTGCAGGACCTGAAAGCCATCGCTCAGCTCGCTCAATCTCGAAACATCAAGACAGTCATCGATAACACATGGGCCTCTCCGATATTCCAAAAACCTCTAACCATGGGGATCGATATCGAGGTACACTCTGCATCTAAATATCTCGGTGGGCATAGTGACGTCGTGGCAGGAGTGATTATCAGTAATAAAGAAATACTCGACAGCATACTGATGGCAGAGCATGAGCTACTCGGGGCTAAGATGGCCCCTTTTGAAGGATGGTTGATTCTACGTAGCTTGCGTACACTTCCCATACGTATGCGAGCATTGATGGATAATACGATGGCTGTTGCCAAATTCTTAGAAAACGATGAGCGAGTAGGAAAAGTAAATTATCCTGGTTTAGAAAGCTTTGAGCAGTATGACTTAGGTCAAAATCAAATGACGGGGTATGGTTGTCTTTTAAGCTTCGAACTGCTAACAAAGGACATCGAAAAGATCAAACAATTTGTGGATTCCTTACAGTTATTTTCTTTAGGGGTAAGCTGGGGAGGGCATGACAGTCTGGTGTATGCTCCCATCATTAGTTATCTCAAAGAATTGAGTCCTGAGCAGTTTGACGCCATGGGGATTAATGCATCGCTCATACGTATATCAGTAGGACTAGAGCATACCGATGATTTAGTTGCGGATTTACATCAAGCTTTAAGTAGGATTGCTTGAT
>CALDEN010000202.1 GCA_937942405.1 uncultured Saprospiraceae bacterium | reverse complement strand
TACCTATAAACATTGCACTAATCCATTGCACATTAAGGATAAGACAAAGTATAAAAATCATCACAAGATTCAACTCAATCAGATCTATCTCCATTCATGCAATGATGAAAACGGAAACACGTACTTTCCTTCAGCACTAGGCCTTACGTTACTGCATGAAAACAATGCCGAAATCTTTTACAATCATTGTGGTAAAATTAAAACCAAATCATCGGCTTCATTATACAGTTACTATGACCCCGTCAACAAGCACATAATATCTTGCCATTGTAATTCAGTTGTTTTTCTGAATCAAAAGGGGAACGTAACAGATGAGATATATCAAGACTCCCTCTTAAATAACTCATGTATTCTTACGGCTGTAAGACATAGAGATGCGATGTATTTCGGCTATAGGCCACATGTAGCAAAGTATAAAGAAGGAAAAGTAACACTACTCAGCTATCCTCACTCTAACGTAGACGAAACCTATATATGCAGCATGGTAGATCATCGAGATAATCTATGGTTTGGAGGTAAGAATGGATTGTATCAAATCCAAAATGATAGTATTATCAAATTCCCATTTCTTGAAGGAAAAAGTATACAATCTATTATTCAGTATAATCCTGAAAAGATGTTTATCACGACAGTGGATGGATTATTTATGCTCAATTTAGAGAACTACTACAAAGCTGGAAATTTTCAGTATCGTTTATACAACCATACCAACGGTTACCCCGGTTTAGAACCTAACCAAAACGGACTTTTTATAGATAGCCGAGATCGATTATGGATCACCTCCTCAACCGTTCTGAGTTACACAGACATTAATAGTCTCGATTATATCGATGTAAACTATAATTTAGGCGTATCCACGATCAATAATCAAAATGTACGATTAAACACAGATACTTTTTCGTTAGAAAAAAATATAAACTCCGCTGACGTCCAACTGTCTCTGATAGGTTTTGATAGGCCCAATGATTATTACACATCCTACTCTATCGACAATAACAATCCTACTCCCCTTTCTAAAAACAAATATGCCCATCTAGAGGGTTTATCCTCAGGCATACATAGGCTTAATGCCAAAATATTTGACCTAGACAATAATCTATTAGTCGAAAAAAACTTCTATTTAGATGTCGATATTCCATTTTATAATGAACCATGGTGGTCCAACTTACTTTTCATCATAACCATAGGATTCGCATCTTTGGGGTTGTTTTATTGGTACCGAAGTCGTAACAAAGAGAAAGAGCGAAAGCTTCTAGCTACTCAAAATGAACTCATACAAAACTCTGCTGAACAATTAGAAAAACTGAATATCCAGCTAGAGAGCGAAAATAAAATACTACAAACAAGAATTAAAAGATCTCTAGGTTTGACTAAATCAAAAAATGAACCACTCAAACTAGGGGCTAAGAATGAATTTCTAATCAAGCCCCAATCTATTATATATGCTAAATCAGAAAGGAATAGACTCACCATTCAGCTAGAGGATAAACCTATTTTTATCTATACCACATTGAGACAGTTTAAGACCCTTTTACCTGATTCTCAGTTTGCTCAAATAAATAGATCTACGATCATCAATATTCAAAAAATCAAGTTTAAAGAAATAGATCGGATCAATATGTCAAATGATGAAGTACTCAAGATGTCTAAAACAGGCAGAGCCGAACTGGAAGAAGTGCTTGCAACATTCTAATTCTCAGACTATTGGCATGATTCGTCCCTTTTATTGATGGCATTCATCCCTTATTTATTCACCAATAGTAATATCAACCTCTTTCCTTTAGTAATTTTGAGAATGTCGATGTCTTTTTTGGAAGTCTAGTCCATTGCAGTAGAACGCCACATTTTATTAAGACCTCATTACAGATTGAGTATTAGAAGATATTATATCGACTTCTAGAATTTGATTTTGTGTTTCATAAATGAGAAAACACTAAAATCGAAAACAGGATTTCATTTCCTAAAAGAAATGCTAATTTGTTAGAATTTCAACAAAGCCGGAAAGTTTACTTTCTGGCTTTTATTTTGTTGACAACATTCTTTCCTTGAAATACTTCAGTAAGGTTACGACTTCATCATAGTCTTCATTTTTTACCTTGACATCAGTCAATCGAGGCAAGTGCTCTGCGAAGTATATTTCATTATTGGCCATTTCAAAAAGGGTATTGGCAAACGTATGGGGGTATGGAAATTTAGGATCGATCTCTAGTATCACATCCGCTACTTTTTGGATCAGTTGCTTATAACTTGTATAGAAGCCATGCTTATTTTCCTCATCTATATTTTTAGTATGATAAGCCTTTGAAGATTCTGAAATTATAATATTGTGTAATAATCGCTCATTTACAAAGTCTACCGAGGGGTTTTCCTTCGTAGCATCTACAAAATTGTCAATGATCAGATCCAGTTTACGATCAGGGTCAGTGATGTTTTTTGTATTGTAATCGATCAGATAACTCACCCAGTTCCAGTACCACACAACGAGATAAAGTAATAGGAGATGTTTGTTTTCAAAATATCTATAGAGGGTCGTTTCATTAGACTCCATCTTCTTTGCGAGCTTTCTAAACGTAAACGCCTCAAAACCAATCTCATCTAAAAGAATGATACTATTGCTTATAATCTTCCTGCCTAGTTTGCTCTGTAAAGGGTCTTTTAATGAAAGCCCTTCAGGAATGGATATATCGGTAAGTATGAACATCTACTACAAAAATAGAGACTTTTACTCATAGACTTGTATTAAATACTCAACAATTAATCAATTTTACTTCCCATAATGTAAGTATTACTAATATTTATGTAAGTTTGTGTGTAGTAAACCTATTGTAAAAACTATAATCAAGGATATATATTAAGAATATTGAACAACTTCCATTTTTCGGGAACATCTTTTGCGGAATTTGTTCCCGTTTTTTAATTTAATGATATATGGGAATAAAAAAACCCTCACAAATACTTGATTTGCAAGGGTTTTAGTGATCCCGTCAGGATTCGAACCTGAGGCCTGCTCATTAGAAGTGAGCTGCTCTATCCAGCTGAGCTACGGGACCATTTATTTTTTATCCACTCTCGGCCATAACCAGTTTTGAGATAAACTTCTCTCTTTCTGGCCTCTGCTCGAGTTTCAAATGACTCTTCAAAAAACAATTTCCATGGCTTATAATAAGCGGTAGATCTTGTTTTACCTGAGTTATGTTCTTTCAGTCTTCTATCTGTGTCACTTGACATTCCTATGTAGAACCTTTCATGATTTAGACTTCTTAACACATATACTTTATACATGTTTTATGCTTTGCTGCTCCCTTCCTGCCGTTCCGCCAGGTAGGCAGGTATCCAGCTGAGCTACGGGACCATTTCAAAATGGAGTGCAAATTTAGATTTTTTTCTTCGCTTAGGTTTAATTTGGTATAAATAATTTTTAGTCTTTTTAGAGATCCTTAAAAAGTATGTGCTGGCAATAACCTACCCTACTGATCATTTAGAGACATCCATCCACCATTGAGATGGCCTATCTCTTTACTAATGACTTAAAATGTTACTATCTTACGAAAAGCAACAATAGATCAAAATGAAATATCCACTAAGCCTGCTCTTCTTTCTATGCATACTATGCTCTTGCCAACCAACTTTCGATGAAAAAGACCTCATCGGAAAATGGAAAACTGTAGACTGGAGCATCATCGATACCGGTGAAAAGATTAACAATAAGATGGATTTTGACTTTAAGTCAGACAAAACGTACGTCATCGACTATGGTGTAGAATCAGAGCAAGGCAAATACTGGATCGCAGCAGACTATCTAGAGACTGTGGAAAACGGCATGTCTTCTAAAAAAGTAAAAATACTGAAGCTCAATAAAGACACCTTCCAATTCCGTATGAATAGAGCTGGCAGATTAGAGAATGTTTTACTGGTAAAACCCTAAGACCGCTCCCCCCTATCTAAATCATTGAAACACTACCCTTTAGTACAGTAATAGGTTTTAATTCAAAATAGACCTTCTCCTGAACAAAAAGATAATGCTGAAAGCAAAGTTTATTAATTCTATTTCTTAATCCTTCAATTTCGACAATAGTCGCAGAAACTCTACGTACAACCATACTAG
>CALDEN010000201.1 GCA_937942405.1 uncultured Saprospiraceae bacterium | reverse complement strand
CCTCAGAGAATGACGGCAGAGGATTTTGCCTGGTATTCTCATCAAGTTCCTGCCTGTTTTTATCGCTTAGGGACTGGCAATAAAAAAAGAGGGATCACCTCTCCAGTTCATACGCCTACCTTCGATGTAGACGAAAAGTGTCTCGAAACTGGATCAGGACTGATGACCTACCTAGCAGTACGTAGTTTATCATATTAAATTAATTTGTAATCTGTAAAAGATTATTAGTCAGTAAATTACTTATAACATATTTTATTAATGTATCTTTATTCCACAATTTTACATTGTACATGCAATAGTATAATACGTAGTAGTTATGGCAAAGATTCTGATCGTCGATGACGAAAAAAGCATACGAAGATCCCTAAGAGATGTTCTAGAAATAGAGAAATATAAAATAGACGAGGCCGTAGATGGTCTAGATGCTCTAGTTAAGGTAAAACAAGGCAAGTTCGATATCGTAATACTCGATATCAAAATGCCAAAATTAGATGGCCTAGAAGCCCTCGAAAGGATACAACTGTTAACCCCTGATACCCCCGTGATTATGATTTCCGGCCATGCCGACATAGATGTCGCTGTAGAAGCCGTGAAAAAAGGAGCATTTGATTTTATCTCGAAGCCCCTCGATCTGAACCGCCTCCTCATTACTTTACGTAATGCCATGGACAAAAACAGTCTTATCATGGATAAGAAAGTTTTGCAAAAAAAGGTTTCTAGATCCAACAAAGTGACGCAGATAGTAGGAGAGTCTAAGCCTATTGTACAAATAAAAGAAACCATCGAAAAAGTAGCTCCCACAGATGCCAGAGTCCTCGTTAATGGGGAGAATGGAACAGGTAAAGAGCTAGTAGCCAGATGGATACATGAAAAAAGTGCTCGTAAGGAAGAGCCGATTATCGAGGTAAACTGTGCTGCAATTCCATCAGAACTCATCGAAAGTGAGCTCTTCGGTCATCAAAAAGGATCGTTTACTTCAGCACATAAAGACCGTAAAGGAAAATTTGAACTGGCCAATGGCGGAACTCTTTTTCTGGATGAAATCGGAGATATGAGTCTTTCGGCTCAAGCCAAAGTATTGAGAGCACTACAAGAAAATACCATTACTCGAGTAGGTGGTGATCGATCTATAAATGTAGATGTACGTGTAATCGCTGCAACAAATAAAGACCTCAGAGCTGAGATCAGTAAAGGTCGATTTAGAGAAGATTTATATCACAGACTGGCAGTGATAATCATAAAAGTACCTTCGCTAAATGAACGTCGTGATGATATTCCATTACTCGTAGATCATTTTGTAAAGGATATATGTGGAGAGTATAAAGTCCCACCAAAGAAGCTAGAAGCAGCGGCGATCAAATTATTGCAGAAAGTAAATTGGTCAGGTAATATTCGAGAATTGAGAAACGTTGTGGAAAGACTGATTATCATGTCCTCTGATAGTGTTACTAAAAAAGATGTAGAAGCATATGTAATTCCATCTAGTGCCAATAAAAGTAACCTTGAGGAACTATTTAATCAGTTTAAGGATTTAAAAGAACTGCAGCACTACATCGCTAAGGAATACGATAAGTTTAATGCAGTATTGGCTTAAAGCCAATGAGTAAGCAAAAAAGTAATCATAAAAAATAAGTCGAGACCTGTTCCTTTTTACTAAAGAACAGGTCTTTATTATATACTATAAAATGTAAAAAAATGACAGAAGATTTAAAAGGATTAAAGCAGTGGACTAAAATAAAAGGGGAGAACTCATGGACGATGTTCAAAGTTCTCGCAGAATTTGTAGAAGGCTTCGAAACACTAAATAAGATCGGCCCATGTATTTCGATTTTCGGATCGGCTCGTACTAAACCGGATCAGAAATATTACCAACTCGCTGTCGATGTAGCTGAGCGATTATCGCATGAAGGCTTCGGGATTATTACAGGGGGTGGCCCAGGTATCATGGAAGCCGCTAATAAGGGGGCTCACAATGCCGGAGCTTCTTCCGTAGGGCTTAACATAGATTTGCCTTTTGAGCAATCTCATAATCCGTATATAGATCCAGATAAAAATCTCAACTATAATTACTTCTTTATCCGTAAAGTGATGTTTGTCAAGTATGCTCAGGCATTTGTAACGATGCCAGGTGGATTCGGGACTTTCGATGAGCTTTTTGAGGTATTGACTCTCATTCAGACAAAGAAGATCTCTCCAGTACCAGTGATACTCGTAGGTACAGAGTTTTGGTCAGGATTAAAGGATTGGATTAAGAATACGATGCTCGATGAGTTTTCTACGATTAGTGCAAAGGATATAGATCTGATTCCGATTGTGGATGATCCTGAAGATATCGTACGTATCATTAATGATTTCTACTCGTCCGAAGGCCATGATCTTAAACCTAATTACGAGTTATAAAATCACTCTAAACTTATCTCTAGGCTATTGATTATTAATCGTTTAGGAGCCACCTTATTCCCATTCTGAAGTTGAAATCATATTGAGGATAGCTACTGACATGGTAATAGGGTAAGGTCTCCCAGACAGTATTTATGTTTTCAAATCGGAAGAACATTTTGAATTGCTTAATCTTTAGATTGACATAGCCTGTAAGTAAGGGGTAGTTGGATATCTCGTTCTGGGTATTTCCGAATGTGCCTGTGAGTGGCATGTAGTTTTTGGAGTTATAGCTCGAGTAGAACGTGTTTTCGGCTCCGAGTTGAGTTTCTAGTCGTTTGTCGAATAGTTTAAACTGAACATAAAGTTCTTGGTTAAGTACTAGCTTAGGTAGTGATATACTGTCCGATGATAGTTCTTGGAGTAGGATGGAATTGTCTAAATGCAGTGGCCCTAGCTTGAGTTTATGACTAGCTTCTAATTGTGTAATCGTAAGAATATCTTCTAACTGACGTGGTGTAAAAGTGGAGTCATAGAAGATGGTATTATTTTCTACGATTTGGTTTATACGGACATCTAAGTTTATCGATGGAATAGTTATAGAAGCGGATAACTGAGAACCCAATGGCTTTGCAAAGTCATTTTGCCATAAAACATTTTGATTGACATAGAGCAGTTGGGCTTTTTGTTCGGGGGTATATCGGTAAAATTGCAAACCACCATGGAGGTTTAAAAATGAAC
>CALDEN010000200.1 GCA_937942405.1 uncultured Saprospiraceae bacterium | reverse complement strand
AAAGTAGGTTTCGATAATATTCGCTTTAGCTCGATCGATGAAGTGACCAATAAAAGTATAAAAGTAAAGGTTGAAAACGGTGTAGTGGATATCGTTAATATCATGGATTCTAGTCAGCCGTTGGAGTTTTCAAAAGTATTTTTTTACAGGCCACAGTTTGAATACATAACCGGCAATAGCTCTGTGCTCGTCGATGATAAACAGGATGAAGACTCTAAAGAAGTAACCATAGATAGTTCCACTTTTCAAGGAATCAAGATTGCTGAATTTCAAATTCAAGAGGCATCTATCAGACATCAAAATTTAGATAAACAGAATACGGAAAACACAGATTACTTTGATTATCAAAACCTTGATCTCAGTAATCTGAATATACTTATCGAGGAGTTAGATTTTAAATCTTTGAGTGATTTGAGTTTAGAGCTTAAGCGAATGAGCTTTGCCGATAAAAATAAATTTGTTGTAGATGATATTTCTAGTTCTAGGGTCAGCATGAGTGACAAAAAAATCGAGCTTACTGATTTTTCTCTGAAGACTCCCACCTCGGAAATTTCAGATTATCTGGCCTTGCATTACGGTGGCCTTGAGGACTTCAAAGATTTTGCAAAAAAGGTAAGACTAGAGCTGGATTTTAAAGACACTGACATCACCTTGTCGGATATTAATTATTTCATTCCAGATCTAACCAATAATGATTTTTTCATTAAAAACAAGGATAGGCATTTACGGATAAGCGGGAAGATCGGAAATCGTATTAATAATCTATCGGGTAGAGATGTACAGATTGCCATAGGGGATGGTACCTTATTTAAAGGTTCATTTAATACACGTAATCTTACATATGGCTCCGAGGCACTTTTGAATATAAAAGTTGAGGAATTTATAACGGACATAAATGCTTTGAAATCCATCGTACCTAATTTTAATCCCCCTTCTAACTTTTATAAACTAGGTAGCTTAAACTTTGCTGGTAGGTTTGACGGGTACGTAGAAAATTTTGTAGCCTATGGAAGCCTTAATACTAATCTGGGAGTGGCGGAGATGGATATAAATTTAAATGTCCAAGATGGATCTGATCAAGCGGAGTATAGCGGAGAGTTGGCTTTGATTAACTTTAATCTCGCCAAATGGACAGATAACAATGATTTTGGTTTGGTCAATTTTGAATCCTACATCGAAGACGGCCGAGGCTTGACTCAAGAATCTGCTTTTGCAAATATGGATGCCATCGTTCAGTCCTTTGTATATAAAGGCTATACATACCGAGACTTCAGTATGGATGGTAAGCTAGATAAAAACCAGTTTGTAGGGCTATTCCGTATCAAAGATCCCAATGCAGATTTTTTCTTTGATGGAGAGATATTGATAGAAGACAATGTTCCCAAATTTGATTTCGTTGCGGATATTGAAAATTTGGATCTACAGGCATTAAAACTAACAAATGAAAAGTCTATACTAAAAGGGAAAATCAATCTTAATGCCAAAGGGAATAGTATACATTCAGTAAACGGGCAGTCGCTTCTTCAAGGGATAAGTTATACAAATGAGGAGGACACCTATTATCTCGAGAGTGTGTTTATCGAATCCTTCTTAGAAGATAGTAAGCGACATGTAGAATTGTCGTCAGATATAGGTTCCGTGAGTATTGAAGGTTTGATGGATTTTAGATTAATGCTCGATGGGGTCAAAAAAATATTTAAAGACAGTTACCCATATCATTTTAGAAAAATGCACGTGGATTATGAGAAAGCTGCGACGATTCAAGATCTTAAATTTGCAATAGATATTTCAGATTCTAAAAACTTATTGTCACTTGCAGGATTGAAAGATTGTTCGATTCAAGATTTCACTTTGGCAGGAGAGCTTAATACACAAAAGCAGTTTGTGGACTTTAAGGGAGACCTTTCCCGGCTCATCCTCAAAAAAGATACGATCTATAATGTGCAGTTATCAGGTGTCAATAAAGATAAGTTAGGGCAGATTAAGTTAGACGTGGATTCATTATTTGTAAAAGGGAGGAAGTTTAATGCAGTAGGGCTGGTAAGTGATTTTAAGAAAAATCAAATCAATTTTAATTTGCAGTCTCATGAAGTTTTTGATTCGTTGCAGGCCTTAGATTTAGGAGGTACCCTAACTGCCAATAAGGACGGCTATTTGTTGAATATGGATGATGGTAATTTGGAAATGTTGGGATCAGAATGGAAATTCGATGCCAATAATGAAATATACCTAGGAGATAAAACCATTCAAGTAGAGGGGCTTGTACTGGCAGATGTAAAAAGTAATCGTAAGATCCGATTAGATGATATAAATAACAAGGGCTTAGCTCTTTCACTCAATAAGTTTAATTTTTTAACCATAAACGGGCTTATCGATTATGATAAAATAGATTTTGCCGGAGAGGGAGATGTGGAAGTGATGGTCGATAATATCTTCGATATTCAAAACGTAGAGGCCAAAGTACAGATTCCAGAATTGACATTGAATGATGAGGTCTATGGTCGGGTAGATGTTCTCGCTTTAAAGCAGAGCGGTGGAGACTATCAGTTGGATTTAGGGATCGTAGGTGAGAAAATGCAACTTGCTCTAAAGGCAGTAATCGATGAAGAAACGCAAGCTTTAAATGGTAGATTATATACCAAAGATGTGCCTTTTAGTTTGTTCCAGAAAATTATCCCAGAAGGAATCTCTGAAGTAGAAGGCGGAATGGATACAGACATAAAGCTTTATGGTAATCTTTCCGATCCTAAAATGGAAGGCGAGCTGAGAGTAATGAATGGTGCTGTAAAAATAGACTACGTCGGCGAAAAGTATTTTACCCATAATCAGCCCGTCTATATTACGCATGATCTCATCGATTTTAAAAACGGGATAATTACGGATCATGAGGGTAATGAAGCTACCATAAAAGGAACGATGAGCCATGAGTTTGTAAAAAACTTTGTGATGGACGTAGAGCTTGTAGGAGACGATATGATCATTGTCAATACGACAGAAAGAGACAATCCATTCTATTATGGATTAGGTAAAGGAAAAGCCTCCGTAAAATTTACAGGCCCGTTTAGTAAGGCCAACATGTTAATCAATGCCACTACCGGTCCGGAGACTGTGATGAGTATACCAGTCGAATATGCAGAAACAGGATATGAGGATAGTTTTATAAAATTTGTCAATAAGGATGAGCTCTTAGACCGTGGAGATGACATTTCTTTGGATAGTTTTAAAATAGAAGGACTAGATGTGGAGATGAACATAAGCATCACCCCAGAAGCACAGCTTAATGTTATTTTTGATCAAAAACTCAATGATGTCTTGAGAGGAAGAGGAACAGGCGATGTACAGGTGTATATTACTAGAGAAGGAGAGTTCCTGGCTTATGGTGATTTTGTAATAGAGTCTGGGAGCTATAATCTTTCCATCTACAATTTTGCCAATAAGGCTTTTAATATCCGTAAAGGAGGGACGATACGATGGACCGGGGATCCTATAAATACCAGTCTAGACATTTCAGCAGATTACGAAGATTTAAAAACCAGTTTAAATGTTTTTTTGGCCGAGTATCTAGGAGAGGGACAAGCTTCTCCTGCAGCGATAGGCGAGGCTGGTCGTAAAAAAGAGGTAGATCTACTGATGCATATAGGTGGTACTTTATATGAGCCGATCGTGAACTTTGATCTGGAATTTCCCGATATCGAATCTGCCGAATTAAAGTCTTATGTAGAATCCAAAATGAGATCCCTACGTACAGATGCCAATTCCTTAAATGATCAGGTAGCAGGATTGATCACCTTTAATACTTTCCTACCAGCTACTAATAATCAGCGATTAGGTTTATATACGGGAAACACTGTCCTAGAAACTGCAACGAGCACGATAAGCGAAATGATATCTAATCAGTTCTCTTACCTGATCACTAGTTTTGTCAATGAGGCGATAGGAGATAATAATATCATTAGTAACATCGATGTGGAGCTCGGGCTCAATCAAAATAATACCTTTTCTCAAGATGCAGGACTTTTGGATTTATTTGATCCAGATGAAATAGAGTCTTATTTAAACACTCGATTTAAGTTTTTAGACGAAAAGTTTTCGCTTAGAGTGGGAGGTAATTATATCCGCCGAGCCAATACCTTGGATAACCCTGTGTTGAACCAGACCCTAGTCGGAGACGTGGCTATAGAGTACGATATAACCCAAGATAGGAGATTGAAGCTTAGATTTTATAATCGTTTTGACCGAGACGAAGTTTCAGGAGATCCAAAAAATATATCAGGACTAGGATTGAGTTATCGTAAGGAGTTCGGTTCCTTGGTCGATTTTAAGTCAGATATATCTCGACTAGCAAGAGAAGCCGATTCCGAAGTAGAAATCGATAATTAAACCTTAGATACGTACCGTTTTATTTCTGAGTAAGTGATCTGCAATGACGAGAGCGGCCATCGCTTCGACGATCGGTACAGCTCTAGGGACGACACAAGGATCATGTCTGCCTTTTCCAGAAATGGTGATTTCCTCGCCTGAAGTATTTACGCTTTTTTGATCTTTAATCAGTGTGGCGACGGGTTTAAACGCTACGTTAAAGTCGATGTCCATGCCATTAGAAATACCTCCTTGAATACCACCTGAGTGATTGCTCTGAGTAGAGATGGCATCATCGGTCCCTTTTACAAAAACATCATTATGCTCAGAACCTTTCATCGATATAGACCCGAATCCAGAACCATATTCAAAACCCTTTACCGCATTGATCGATAGCATCGCCTTTCCTAGATCCGCATGCAATTTATCGAACACCGGTTCTCCGAGTCCTACTGGACAGCCTTGGATGATACAGCTTATTTTACCGCCGATGGTATCGCCATCTTTTTTGATCTCTTTGATAAGTTGGATCATTTTATCAGCAGTCTCCGGATGTGGACAGCGTACGATGTTGCTTTCTATCCCATTGAGATCGATCGCCTGGTCGGCATCCATACTGATATTTCCCACTTGGCTGACATAAGCCGTAATACCTATGTTGTAGTGATTTAATAGCATTTTGGCGAAAGCCCCCGCCGCAACACGAGCTGCCGTTTCTCTTGCCGAAGATCGACCACCTCCTCTATAATCTCGATTTCCGTACTTCTGTGTATAGGTATAGTCCGCATGTGATGGACGGTAACTCTCAGCGATATGGCTATAGTCTTTGCTCTTTTGGTCTTTGTTAGGGATAAAGAGGGATATCGGGGTTCCTGTCGTTTTTCCATTAAATACACCAGATTGTATGATGTATTCCTCGGTCTCGTTACGTTGGGTGACGATAGCAGACTGTCCAGGACGTCTTCTCTGTAGATCTCGGGTGATGAGCTCATGATCTACGCTCAGTCCACTAGGGCAGCCATCGATGACGACTCCTATGCCATACCATGTGATTCTCCATAGCTGGTAATTCTAAATATCTGACCAAAACTGTTTCCTGACATCCTTACAAGTGATATATATGGCGATATGCTCTAAACAAAAATACTATTCTCTTAAAAACTAAACACTAAGGAGAAATTATCATTTATATATTTGCCATCAGAAGCGTATGAAATTTTTACCACAGGATAGTATAGAGAAATTAGAATTCGACAAGATCAAGGGACTCGTAGAGACTTTTTGTAAGGGAGACGAGGCTCGGCAGCTTATCCGTGTACTAGAGCCATCTAGTGACTACGATCGCATCCACAATGACTTAAAACTCGTCGCAGAGCTCAAAAAGGCCAAGGAATATGGCGAACAATTGCCGATCTACCCATATGATGCCATAGATACAGAGGTGGATCTACTCAAGACCAATGGATACGTACTAGAAATCGATGGGATATTGAAGCTGCAGAGATCTTTTGTGGCGATTATGGATATCGAGAGCTTCTTTACTTCTAAGCGTAAATTACTGATGCCTGCTCTTGCACATATTGCTGATGGGATTTATGATCTTTCGGCTATAGCCAAAAACATAGAACGCATTTTTGATAGAGATGGCAGCATAAAGCAAAATGCCTCTCCAGCTTTACAGAAA
>CALDEN010000199.1 GCA_937942405.1 uncultured Saprospiraceae bacterium | reverse complement strand
GTCGTATTTAACTTAGGAATCAGTGAAGTGTGTTATGTGATTACAGATGAGAGCGATAATAGCTCAGAGTGTTGCTTTACGGTAGAGCTCATAGATTTAGAGCTACCATTGATAGTATGTCCTGCTGATACAGTGCTTATTGCAGATATGGAAATAGATGGAATCTGTTTTGCTGAGTTTGAGTGGCCGCATCCGATCCCTACGGATAATTGTGGTATCGATCAGTTAGATGTAAGTATAATGTCTCCGGATTGGTCAACGAATGAAATCTTAGATGTGACGCCAGGAGCGGTAGAAACAGCCTCATTTGCTGCTGGGTTCTCCTATGTAAACTATACAGTAACAGATATAAATGGCAATACAAACACCTGCTCATTTAAAGTAGATGTTATCGGTATAAAACAAGAAAAAACCATACAACGAGTAACACAGAATCCAGATGATAGTTACTGCACAGAGTATAATATACGAGTCTGGAATACAGGGAATAATGTAGGGAGATATACTTTATGGGATTTGCCTGCTTTCGATGATGACTTTATCATTCTGAGTGCTGAGTATAGTTCGAGTGTACATTCATTGACCAGTTTAGATACGGATGTTCCTGCAGAGGGATGGCTGTTAGGTGATGCAGAGTTTTTACCTGGATTTGGATCGCATACTTATATACTTACCGTATGTACGATTGTAGATCTTAAAGATGAAGATACTCCGGGAGACGCGATGTATACTAAGTGTGGTGAGCGACAGAATCCAGCAATAGATAATATGCCAGGACAAGCCTTGTTTAACGAATCTATTTTGGATGTAAATCAAGACAACGTTCCAGATATCCGTGATTCGGTGTGTGCAGATATACCTTATATAACACATGAAAAGGATTTTGTAGGATATACACGTAATTCCGACAGAACCTATGATATAAACTATAAAGTAACAGTCGATAACATCGGCGGTGCGGTAGGGGCATATGACCTATGGGATATACCATATTTTGATGATGATTTTGTCATTAACGGGATGTCTTATACTACGGATATAGATGACGGAACAGGGACAAATGTTTCAGGTATTTATGTGTCAGATGCACCATATGTATTGGCAGAGGATGTAGTATTAGATTATGACTCTACACATTGTTATTTCTTAACATTTAACGTGTCTATTAATTTGAGTGATCCAGAGACGATCGGTGATGAGCTGTATGATTACTGCGGATCTACAAGTCCAGATGGTATACCTCAGCCAGGAGAAGGACTCTATAATGAGACCTATCTGGATCGATCCAATGATGGCACACCTGAAGAGATAGAGTATGCATGTGGAGATATAGAAATAGTCGATCTCGCATTGAGAAAGACGCTAGAGACCGCAGCACCATATGCGTATGGAGACGAGCTTACTTTTAAAATTGAAATTTTCAATCAAGGGAATATCGATTTGTACAATATAGAGATCAACGATTATCTGCCTATTGGCTATACTTTTATAGCTGCGGCAAATGATGCTTCATGGACTCAGTTAAGTCCGAGTGCTTTACAGTATGTTGCTATTCCAGGACCTTTGGCTCCAGCCTCATCTACTTTTATAGAGTTGAACTTGCAGTTAGAGCAGACTTCTGGAGGATATAAGGATTGGGATAATTATGCGGAGATTCATTACATGGAAGATGTGAATCAAGTAGATAAGTCTCTAGAGGACGTAGATAGCACACCAGATGATATCGATGGAAATGATAATCCAGTTATGGTCGGAGATGCCGATGATGACCTTATCACAAAAGGTGGACCTTACTTCGATGAAGACGAAGACGATCATGATCCAGCTGGGCCATATATTTTTGATTTGGCACTGAAGAAAGAACATGATGCTGCCGCTTCTACTTATCAGTATGGAGGTACGCAAGTGTATAACATTACAGTTTATAACCAAGGAAACGAAGATGCTACCAATATCGAGATTGTGGATACATTGCCTTGTGGATTGATATTTGATCAGACCAGTGCAGTTAATATAGCACAAGGATGGTTGTATGATTTCAGTACCAACGAAGTACGTGTAACCCTATTTAGTACCCTGCAGCCAGGTAATTCTGTAGTCGTTCCGATCGCATTAGAATTGCAAAGTTGTTTTGATGCTGAAGGATATGTAAACTTTACAGAAATCGAAAGTGCAGATGACACTGATCCTGAGACAGTAGGATTACCTGTGGACATAGATAGTACTCCGGATGATGACAATACAAATGATGTCGGTGGTACGCCTAATGATCCTACGCAAGACAATGTAGTGACTGATCCAGGTATTATAGACGAAGATGATCATGATCCTGAGGAGTTGCGATTTTTAGATCTGGCTTTAAGGAAAACGATCGATAATGAAGGGCCATACAGCCCAGGAGAGTTTGCAGAGTTCGAGATTGAAATCTTTAATCAAGGTACTGTAGATGCCTACAATATAGAAATTACGGATTATCTCAATTCTGGATTTATATTCAATGCAGGAGGAGTCAATGCTGGCTGGACAAATGTAGGTTCGTATGTAGCATATACTTATCCAGGTCCATTGGCCGCAGGAGATAGTGCTACGATCAGTATCACCTTGGAAATACAAGTCCCGGCTAATGCCAGTTTTGATGTATGGGTAAACGAGGCAGAGATTAGTGCGGCGGATGATAATACAGATCCTAATGATACTCCACTCTCAGATATCGATAGTGATCTAGATAATGATCCAGATAATGACAATGATGTACAGCCAGGTGATGATGACGACAATGTCATCGATGAACATGCGATTCCAGATGGAGATGATGAGGATGATAATGATGTCGCTTCTGTAATCGTCGTGGGTAAGTTATGCGGAGTGGTGTGGAATGATTGTAATGGCGATGGAGTCCAAAACGATTTTAATTCGGGACTAGCTGGCGTACAGGTAGAAATATATGATGAGTTTGGGAATTTTGTAGAGATCGTCACGACCAATAATTCTGGATTGTACGAAAGTGATTATTTGCTTCCAGCTAATTACTATATCAAAGTGATCAAACCTTCAGATTATCTAACTACAGACTTCCGTCAAGGTGAGTTCTTAAATCTAGATAGTGATATTAATGACTCTAACGGGGAGTGTACTTCTGCACTGGCATATGTCCAAGGTGGAGCCTGCGATAAAGGTAGTTTTGATGTGGGTCTATATCAATGTATTCCTATCGGAGAATTGGTGTGGTATGATATCAATGAAAACGATGTTAAAGACGCATTTGAAAATGGAATAAATGGATTGACAGTAGAGTTATGGAAGCTGGTGGATGGCGTATGGACGCTTTATGGATCGCAATATTCAGGACATAAACCAGGAACACCATCTGATGATGGGTACTTTAAATTCTGTGCACCTCCTGGGGTGTATGAAATCAGAATGGATATTCCGTATAATGCTCTAGTACCAGCACGTAAAGACATCGGTACCAATGCAAGTCTAGACTTAACAGATGCTAATGAGAGTGCTATAGATAGTGATCTGAGCCATGATCAAAGAACTGGAGTCTTTGCAATAAATTGTACGATGAGTGATATATGTAACATAGGAGCGGGTTATTATCCAATGTCACAAGTAGGAAATAGAGTATGGTTTGATGAGGATAACGATGGATTACAAGATGCATCGGAAGAAGGGATTTACGGTGTACTCGTTGAAGCATTTGATGCGGACGATAATATGATTAACAGTACGACTACTGATTTTAGCGGTAGGTATATGATCGATTATTTAGGACAGAATGATTACTATCTTAAGTTTTCTCCTCCATTTAATTATGCAGTAACGGATCCAAATCAAGGTCCGGATAATATCGATAGTGATGTCGATCATTCTAATGGGTACAATACTACGGCACTTATAAGCTTGAATGCTGGAGATAGTATAGTTACGATCGATGCAGGTGTGATGTTGGGAGTAGTCGATCTATCATGGTTGAGTTTTGAGGGCGAAAATAGGGGAGCTCATAATCACTTAACATGGAGTACAGCTACAGAAACAAATACCAGTCATTTTGTAGTAGAACGTAGTTTTGATAACGATCAAGATTTTGAGGAAATAGGAAAAGTAGCAGCTGCCGGAAATTCTGTAGAGGAACGTGCTTATGAGATTAGAGATTATGATATAGAGGTGAGTGGTGCATATTACTATAGACTGAGGCAAGTAGATATTGATGAAGCATTTACGTATAGTAATATCGTGAAAATAGATGTTCGTAAGGAAAAAGACGCTTCTTTGGAATTATATCCAAATCCAGCAAGATCATCTGTTAATCTAGATATTTATATGTCTAGAAATGATCTGGTTAAAGTTTCTATATGGGATGCTCAAGGTAAACTAGTCGATCAGAATCTCATTAATGAAGAAATGACCGCAGGGTTGAATACAAGATCACTCGACATAAGAGCATATGCAGCAGGTATGTACTCAGTAAAAGTAGAAGTAGGAAATACCTTCTTTAAGAAGAAATTGATAATCCTTAAAGATTAGGAATCACTAAAAGTTAATAATTGACCGAATGGGGTGATGTCGTAAGATGTCATCCCATATTTTTTTAAGATACTTTTGCAAGAAATGTTATTTGTTGTTGGTGAGCAAAAATGTGTGTATGGAATATTCTTTTCAAATATAAACGCCTAATACTTGCTGAATAGATCGTATTATATTGCAAATACTTTTAAAAAGATTTTCAATTTTTAACTTTACCAATTCGCATTATTAAAGTAATAAATTTCCGTAGAAGTGAGGAATTCGATTGTACTCAGTAGAGTAGGTGTATGTATTTTTTTATTAACTAGTTTCTTAATTAAAGTAAGTGCTCAGTCACCTAAAATTGATTCTCTATTATTAGTTATTGATAGTAGTCAAATCGAAGATTCTTCTAAGGTTGTAGCTTATTTTGATTTAGGTCGTTTCCTTTCATCAGAATTTCCAGATAAAGCATATGCATATTTGGAGAATGGGATGGAGTTGTTGAAAAATTCTGCTCTTAAACCTACGAGCATAAATCATTTAGATTTCAATTATATGAAATCCGCAATAGAGGTCGATAGAAACGATTTTGAAGCGGCTTTGAATAGATTGGCAGAAATAGAACAGAACATAAACGAAGCCGTTAAAAAAGATCGCTTACATGTACGTATTATTTCACAAAGAGGTGAGATAAAATTAAAGCAAAAAAACATAGAGGGAGGTCTGTCCGATTATTACGAAGCTTTAGCATTGGCTAAAGATTACGAGTCTTATAGACTGCAAAATGTAATGCATACGAAGTTGGGGATACATTACTATCGAGAGGAATTTATTGATTCTGCAATGTACCACATGGTACAAGCAGCTGATTTTAATGAAAAATCAGGTAAATCTTCTATTATTTACGATTATATCAATTTAGGAATTCTATGTGACGAAAACGAGAATGATGAATTGGCATTGGAGTATTATCAAAAGACACTAGATGTAAGAAATAGTGCTCCAAGTTTGGCAATTCCAGCTACCGCATTAAAGAATATGGGAATAATCTATTCGGAGAGAGAGGATTATACCTTGGCATTAGAGTATTTAGATAAAGCATCCATTATTGCTGATTCATTAGATAAAAAGGGACTTCGTGAATCGATACGCATTGAAAAAGGGCTCGTACAAATAAAATTAGAGAATTCTGAATTTGCTGAAATCTCTTTTAAAAAGGCCTACGATTATTTTAAATCCGTGAATGATGAAAACGGGGTCTATAGAGCTTCTTTGCTTTTGGCAAAAATTCAGGACGAGAAAAATATAAAGGGAGCCCGAAAATATTATCAAGAAGCCAAGGAGATATTAAATAGTGGCGTAATAGAACACAAAGAAGTCAATAAATTTGCAAAGCTTTTTGCTGAAACGGCTGAGATATTTTCTGACTATGAGAATGCTACAAAAGCATATAAAAAGCATCTGAATCAGATAGAAGGCAATTTTATTAAAGAGCAAAGAGTAAAAGTCTTACAACTGCAGACAGAATATGAAACAAAACTGGGCTTAGCAACACAATCATTAAAGATTAAGGCCTTAGAAAGTGAGAAGGCCAAGACAAGAGTAACTTTTGGTTTATTGGGCTTACTATCTGTGCTACTCACCATTATTGTTTTTCAAATAACGAATTCTAGAAAACGGAATCTATTTAATAGTACTCTAGAGAAAAGAAGCAATGAATTGGCTAGGTTAAACAAGGAGCTTTTAAGATCTAATGAGGAATTGGAAAGATTTGCTTTTATAGCATCCCACGATCTTAAGACACCACTTCTTACCATAAATGGATTTATTGATTTAATCCAAAAAGAAATAAAACCTTATGAAAATGCTAATCTGAATAAGTACACAGATATCATTCTTAATGCAGGCGGAAGGATGAGTAATTTGATTTCTGATGTACTCGAGTTTTCCAAGATTTCTAAAATGGAAATAGATGAAAACCGCACTCCGACAGATATTTACGAGGTAATTGAAGAAGTTAAAATTTCGCTTAAAGCGAATCCAGCAATTGATGATGCGACAATAGAGGTCTCAAGAGGTATTCCGGACATTTATATAAGTAAGACGAGCTATTCGTCATTGCTGCAAAACCTGATCAGTAATGGCATCAAGTTTAATAAATCCTCTACCCCCCAAAATAGAAATCGAGCATCGACTAACTTCTGATCATTTATTTATAACTGTATCTGATAACGGGATCGGTATTTCTGAAGACCAACGCGATAATGTATTTAATATGTTTAACCGGTTGCATACAAATGATGAGTATGAAGGAAGCGGTCTAGGTCTTGCAATTTGTAAAAAAATTGTTGAAAAGGAAGGTGGAGATATCTGCTTGATAAAGTCATCAGATAGTGGAAGTGTTTTTGAAATAAAATTCCCTGCTAACATAGTGAATACCTGAGAAAGTCTTTCTCTATAATTTTAGCTCTCTTTGATTTTTTTAAAAAACTGAACTGTTGCAAACTTCGTTACAAAGTCTTTAACCAGATCATAAGATTTAGCTTTAGATAAATCACTTGGATTGCTCGAACTAGAAACCATGTATATCACGGGAGGTGTAGGATGTTGAACTAGCATAGG
>CALDEN010000198.1 GCA_937942405.1 uncultured Saprospiraceae bacterium | reverse complement strand
AAATTACTATGCAAACTATCCTAATTCGGTAGAAAAGATCATGAATTATTGCGTTAACAAAAAGCTGATACATTGAACCGAGATTTTAGCTCTAAACATATTCTAGTCATCGGAGATATAATGTTAGATAGATATATTCATGGGTCCATAACCAGGAAATCTCCTGAAGCTGATGTACCAATTATTTTACAAGATTCTATCGAAAATAAATTAGGTGGAGCTGCTAACGTCGCACTCAATATACAATCATTGTCTGGTAAGGCGAGCCTACTCTCGGTAATCGGAGATGATCATGTAGGACATGAGATCCAATCTCTACTCGACCTAAATACTGAATTCATCTCTACTCACATCATCAAAGAGGCGGGAAGAATTTCTACTTCCAAGACCAGATTAATTGCTGATAATCAGCATGTTGCACGTATAGACAATGAATCGACCACAGATATCTCGACCAAAAGTATAGAGCTACTTCTAACAGCTCTTACGGATTGTATTCAAAAGGAATCCATAGATCTAGTCATTTTACAAGATTACAATAAAGGGGTATTAACCACAGATTCTATCAAAAAAATCTTGGCTTACGCCAAAAAACACAACATCCCTGTAGCTGTAGATCCTAAAAACAAGAATTTTTTAAACTATCACTCGTGTACCATATTTAAACCCAATCTAACAGAGCTCAAAAACGCTTTTCCTACAGCAAATATTGAGCTCGATAATCCCAAAAACCTACTGTCTCTGATCCAAGAAAATCTTAATCCTGAGATCTCCATAGTCACACTTGGAGAAAAAGGTCTACTTATTGCAGATAGAACTGAGAATTTGCATGTTTATGGCCTTTCATCAGAGAAAATAGATGTTTGTGGTGCTGGAGATGCAGTAATAGCCGCAATATCACTAGCTTACACATTAAAGTGGTCTTTAATGGAAATGGCTAAATTTGCCAATTCGATCGGTTTTCTAAGCTGTTTACGCGTCGGAGTCAATCCTGTAAAGATTCAAGACTACGATTTGGAATTACCAAGTCTCAATTATGACATAAAAGCTCAAAAAATATAAGTATTTAGTACTTTATTGAATACTATAGACTAATTTAATTTTATTTTTAGCCCTTAATAGAAATATATTATCATTTATACTGACTAAACATTTTTTAAAATCAATAACATGAAGAAAATTTTTACTAGAAATTCTTTAACAACGTTGGTGTTTTTGTTTTGCTCTTTTGCAATGCTTCAAGCACAACTTGTAAATACCCTTACTATAGATGCTCCTGCTGGGATTGCAGGTGACTATACTGTAGGAGTTGCTCCTTATGGACAGCAATTAACTGCAACAACTACTGGTTTCGGAATCTTTGCGGACAATTCTATTACAGATCCTGACAATTGTGATACAGACGTAATGACAAATGTATCAGGTAAAATAGCTTTTATCGACAGAGGTGAATGTCAATTCAGTACGAAGTCCTTAGCAGCAGAAAATGCAGGTGCAATCGTAGCTGTAATTTGTAACAATGATGCTTCTGTGCCGGATTTAGTTCCAGGTCTAGTTGCAGGTGATTTAGCTGATATGGTTTCTCTACCTACGCTATCTATGTCTTACAATGATTGTAACACATTGAGAATGGCTTTAGAGTCAGATCTCGAAATGACGATAAGATATAAATGTAATCCTCCTACATACGGACCTGAAGTAATCTGGGGAAGAGAATCAGGAGAAGGAGACTTCAGCGAAGGTTTAAATGACTGGTTTGTAAACACTATGGCTAATCCTACAGCGGATTCTACATGGTACTGGGAGCCTAATGGTAATGCATCAGGTGCATTTACTGGACATACAATAGCCTCTCCTACTCAGTGTAACGGTGCGATGGTATTCTGTTCTGATTATTTAGATAATGCAGGAACATGGCCAGGTGATACTGGATCTGCAGCTGGTGGATGTGCTGCTCCTTGTTACGGAGAGTTAGTATCACCTACGATCGATCTTACGCAGTTTTCTGATCTAGATGCATTGTTTTTAGATTTTAATCAAGCATTCAGACACTTTGCTCAGACTCAATCATTTTTGCTTTTAAGTAAAAACGGTGGGATAACTTATCCTGATACTATTTTATTAAATGGTGATGCTGTCGTAAATGCAGCAGTGGTAGATGAGTCAGTAAGAGTTCCTTTATTTGGATATGAAAGTGCTCAGTCATTAACGATGAAATTTGCCCATACAGGTAATTACTATTTCTGGTCGATAGATGATGTTAGAATCTCTAATCTTCCATCTTTTGTAGATGTACAGTTAAACTCTAACTGGTATGCTGCTCCTGTACAGTGGAAATCTCCTGCTAATCAGATTCCTGAGCAAGTATTCCAAATCGATATGTTCAACAACGGTAACTTAACTGCTGATGTAGTAAGCTGTACTGTAAATGTAAATGACGAAAGTGGTACTTCTGTATATTCTCAGACAACTGACTTCAGTGGATTAAGTATTCCTGGATTTACAATTGCAGAGAACGAAGCGACAACGTTTCCTATGGCGATGAACGTAAGTACATTAGCACCTGGAACATACACTGGTTCTTATACCGTAGATGCTTCAGCTGGTGGTGTAGTAGATAGTGATCCTGCTAATAATACAGTAGAATTTACTTTTGTAGTTACTGACAACGTGATGTCTAATGCTCCAAGTGAGCAAGAATCTACAGATTTAGGCTTATTTGCACTAGAATCTAATACAGACGGTTCTGTATTTGCCTGTGATCCTGATGCATCTATGTGTGCGGATTTTTATGGTGTAGCTTCTCACTATTATGTAAGAACTAATGTTACTGATTCAGGTGATCCATTGACGTTTACAAATGTGCAGTTTGGTGTTACAGAAGCAGAAGCAACGGCTTCAGGTTTTATAGATATCAACATCTATAGACTACCTAATGGTGATGCTAACCTAGATCAGTCTATCGCTCCAGATGAGAGAGAACT
>CALDEN010000197.1 GCA_937942405.1 uncultured Saprospiraceae bacterium | reverse complement strand
TATTCTGAATCGGAAGGAGACCGATCGGCTTGGTATAAGTTTACAACATCAGATTCTCGAAAAACCATTGACCTCAATTTTAAAAGTACCGAGCTCAACAATGATAAAACCCTAAGTCTATTTGATGAAAATCATTCCTTGGTCTGGAAAAGCAAGCCTGAAAACATTGCAGATTTCCCCGTCGTGTTTCCTGCACTATTAACAAACAGCAGCTATTACATTGAGGTCTCCTCTGACATAAAGCATCCTGCGGATTATGAGATCGGCTTATCTTACAACTACGCCATCCCTCCTCCATCCAATGATTTTTGCGACGGAGCGACCTTAATGTTTGGTGATGGCATACTTGATTGCGGTGACGAATCCGAACAAATTTTTGAATCCGCCAACGCCACCCCAGATCCCGAAGCCACAGGCAATTGTGTATCTGATACAGAGCCAGCCACATGGTTTACTTTTTCTACCCCAGACCCGATGTCTTATCTCTCTTTATTTTCAGCACTATCTCCTACTAACTTTGAGCTGTTTTCCAGTACCTCGGGATGTAGTGGATTAGTGTACGTAGGTTGCTCTACTGGATTTATGGATTTTACATTGGAGCCCAATATCCAGTACTATATACTTCTAGCAGCTCAATCGGCATTTTTCTGGATCCCAGGAAATGTACCTGATGGGAATTCTATAGATAATGTAACCGAATGTGATGACCCCCATATTGTTCTAAGTACGAATAATAATACATTTATTGCAGATAACATTTGTGAGTCACCGAGTACGATCGTACCCTGTGAAAACGATCACGTCGTATGGCTTTCCTATACGACAGGATGTAATCTGACTGATATTACGATTACTGCAGAACCCATGACTTCTTCATTGGGCTTTGCCGCAGCAGAAGAAGTGAGTATCGTTGCCGTTTTGGATGATTGTACCACACTGATGTCGGCCTATGATGTAAATGGTGTAGGCTATGTGTGCTCAGCGGCAGTGGCTGATGAATTTTTGGACCTACAGGACATTCCTGCCAATACGACTTTTGTCATTGGATTTGGTTCCAATAATGAGAACATTGGCCATTTTGAATTATCGGTCATAGAGTCTAATCCAGGCATCGCCATCAATGATCTATGTGCTGATGCTATCATACTACCCAGTGGGACGACCAGTGAACTTAATAATTATTGTGCGACACAAGATGTGCTCATAGGAGCATGTCCATCCAGCCAGAGCGAAGGCAGCGTATGGTATCTTTTTGAGGAAGGTTCAGGCACACAAGACATCACTATCCAACTTACAGAAAACGGCATCGTGTCCCCTGTAATGGCGATTTATAATAATTGTGGTTTTAATCTATTGGCAGAAAATTGTGACGACAACCTCATAGAATTACAATGTGTCACTACACCTCTCTACATCCAAGTATCCAGTGCAAACGATGGCGAAGGCGAATTTGAAATCGATATAGAAGCCACTCCCGCTTTCCCTCCTCCTGATCCGATCATCATGGTCAATGATATTTGTGATGGCGAATTCATGGATATGACCATTACGTTTCCAGGGGGTGAAGTCGGAGATTTGATGATCGATGTTTCTGGAGCAAGTTCTCCTAGTTTAACGGGTATGACTAACCATGTCTTTACTAATATCAACTCGGTAAGTATTTCTGACCAAATCTTCAACATCAACATTAACCCACAGACGGCCATCTATACACTTACATGGACTTTGCCGGGATATTCATGCCCTACAATACCGCTAGACGTACCCGTATCCGTTAACGGAAGATTCAGCTCTAATGCCCCTACCATTGACGAATGTTTACCGTATAACCTACAGCTCGATGCAGCCGATGTGATTACGGGTGGCAGCTCTCCCTATCAAAATTTTACATGGACATGGAATAATACTACGGTCCTAAGCACTGCTGATATACTCGATGTGGACTTAACTGAATCTGGAACACTTAACTTATCCATAGAAGATGATGCAGGATGTACCTATGAAGTAAACATTCCCGTAACTGTCACAGAACCGGTAGATCCTACTTTTAATTTTCCTTTGCTCTATTGCAGAGCCGATCATACGATAATCGAGCCTGTCGGTGTTTCTTTAGAAGGCATATTGGGCAACTGGGATCCTGTATTTATCTGGGTGGAAGATTATCCTGATGGACCGATCACATTTACATTTACTCCCGACGACGACTTTTGTAGTCCGATTACGCAAGTGGATCTAGAAATCTATTCTGGAGACGATCTGACCTTTAACCTACCTACGACGCTATGCACTGACATAGGGGTATATACATTCCCTACTGCTGACGCAAATGGTATTCAAGGATCGTGGGATACCCCGTCCATAGATGTGACGAACCTTAGCGGAAACTATACCAATTATTTTCAAGCCAACTCTACTGACTGCTACGCAGAGTACCAGTATAATTATGAGATTCAAGATCAAATAGTTTTAAGTTTTGACTACCCTAGTAGTGTATGTCGCAATGGAGAGGTCATTACCTTTGAGACAATGAGCCAAGAGGGTTATAACGGGCTTTGGGATATCGCTTTACTTGACCCAGACACCATAGTGGGAAATACGTTTTCAAATACTTGGACTCCAGTCAATGGCCAATCCAACTGTTTAGAAGATACAAGTATATCCATCAGTATTGTAGAA
>CALDEN010000196.1 GCA_937942405.1 uncultured Saprospiraceae bacterium | reverse complement strand
TATATGCATAGTTTCCTAAATGAGATCTCAGGACCATAGACAAATCCCAATTACCATATCTAACATTAGATGACAATCCTAAGATCAACTTAGGAGCAGCCGACTCGCCTACTACTAGATCGTTTTCGTTGATGAGGCCATCATCGTTGATGTCTTCATAGATATCTGTATCATCGATAAAGCCATCTCCATTAAAATCTTCTGTATCTGGTAATGGAAGTCCATCAGCACCTAACATATGACGATATGTCCTGAAGGTCTCTATACTCTCTCCCACTTGCAATAACTGAATAGTCTGACCGATGTCTCCAGAAATCCCTCCCGTCTCATATACGGCAGCTTGTAAGATAGAGTTATCTAATTTTTTGATCTCATTACGATTAGCAGCCACATTAAAACCTAAGCTCCAATCCAGTTTACTACCATCTATGAGTACGCTATTCAGCGAAAGTTCTATTCCTCTGTTTTCCATCTCTCCGATATTAGTCAATACCCGATCCTTGAGATTAGTAAAAGCAGGTGTGGCTACGGTAAACAATAAATCGTCTGTATATTTTCTATAAAGATCTAATGATCCTGACATTCTGTTATTCCAGAAACCGAAATCTATCCCCATATTGAGCGAAGTCGTTTCCTCCCACTTAATATCTGGATCTACACCAGTACCTCGCAGCGTACGTACAAAGTCTTCTCCGAACTGATATCGGGCATCATCTGTTCCATAACTGTAAAAGGTCTTAAATAAGAAGTCGTTTATATCCTCATTACCCGTCACTCCCCAACTCAGTCTGAACTTTAGATCTGTAAAAGTATTGGCTAGTCCTGAAGCAAAATCTTCTTCTAATACTCTCCATGCAAAAGCTGCGGCAGGAAATACTCCCCACTTATTAGAATCTCCAAATCTAGAGGACCCATCTCTACGAACAGAACCGGTAAATAAATACTTGTCATTCAAACTAAAATTAGCTCTTCCAAAGAATGAAATCAATCGATTAGTTACCAGAAAAGAATCCTGAGCTATATCCAGCGTATACTGATACTCGTTATTACTATCTAACTCTAGTCCATTTCCAAACTCCCATCTATTTTCCTGATCAAATTCTTGCCAAGAATGTCCAGCTGTAAACTCTAATTTAGCCTTTTGACTGAGATCTATTTTATACGTTCCGTAGGTTTCGATCAGTGCGGTGTAATTACGTAAGTCTTCATTAAAAATCCGACCTCCTCTTTCAAAATTGCTTTTTTCGAGAGGACTTGTAAATTCCCGTTTATCTCCAGTTATGTAATCATAACTTGTATTAGACGTAATAGATAGTCCCTCTATAAAAGGCAACTCATAGGTCAATGTCAGATTATTGAGCGTACGTATCTGCTTACCCGTATTTTCATTTAGATCTAGGATAGATACCGGATTACCCGTAGCCAGAGGATCGTCCCACTGATAATATCCCCCAAACTCTGAATCGGGATCCAGCACGGGTCTTGTAGGATCAAAAGCCATCGCAGCTCCAATTACATTAGGTGCAAATACGTCATCGGTAAGGCCTGTCCGTGATTTGACAGAAACACTTAGGGCATCATTAAATAGCTTAGTCGATATGTTACCAGCGAAGGTTTTTTTCTCGTGGGCAGAATTTTTAAGCACACCATTACTCTTAAGATATCCTGCTGATAGGAAGTATTTTGTTTTTTTAGTACCACCTGACAAGGAAAGATTATGCTCTGTACTCGATGCCAATTGTGTGACCTCTGATACCCAATCGGTATTGACATCTCCTAGAAATTCTATTTCTTGAGGGGCTTTACTATTTATTGCATTTCTGAAATTCTGTGGGCTCAGATGATTCGGGGTTCCATTAAAAACGCTAACATTTACATTCCCTGTATAGCTCAGCTTGGGTTTACCTGTTTTTCCAGATTTGGTTGTAATGATTATTACCCCATTGGCTCCACGTGATCCATAGATGGCTGAGGCCGATGCATCTTTGAGGACGGTCATACTGGCCACATCATTGGCATTGACAAAGTTTAGTGGGTTTCTAGAACTGGCAAGTCCTCGATTATCCATAGGTACACCATCTATTACGATAAGTGGATCACTAGAGGCATCTAAGGATGTACCGCCTCTCAGTCTGATTCTCGATCCTCCTCCTGGCTCGCCATTTCCGCTGATTTGCAGTCCTGCTACTTTTCCGTTCAATAATTTTTCGGGAGAACTGATGGCTCCTTGCACAAAATCATCTTCGGTTACTTTAGTTACTACCCCTGTGAGGTCTTTTTTATCCACCGCTCCGTAACCGATTACAACTACTTCTTCTAAAAGTTCGCTGGCCTCGTCTAGGTAAAGCACTCCCATATCTCTACCTGAAATCTCAAAGTCTGTGGTTCTATATCCCACATAAGAAACGGTCAATGTATCTCCTACATTAGCTCCTAGCTCAAAAGAACCGTCGATATCAGTAATCGTACCTATGGATGGGTTATTTTTTATGGAGACGTTTACGCCTATCAGGCCTTCGTCTAGTTCACGATCCATGATGGTTCCTTTAATTTGGCTATAAGCCAAATTAAAAAATAAAAGAATCGCAAAAGTATAGTAGAGTCGTGCCGAGAAGACACGATAGAATATGTGTTTTTTCACAATAGTCAAGTTAGGTTCTAAAATCTAAACGAGAAGTCAAAAAAAGGGCTGACAATTTAATTGTCAGCCCTGCAAAGTTTTTTTTACTGAATAGTAGCAGAGTATGTCTCTCCGTTATAGAGTAAAGTTACTGTATAATTCCCTGCAGCTCCTGTAGTTAAGTTTCCACCATCTACTGTCAAGAAAGTAACGTCTCCTCCTATATTATGAGCCCAGTCATGACCTGCTCTAAATTTCCACTCACCTGCTGTGAAATCTCCGTTTAAAGTATATACTGAGTTACCGTCAGCATCGACACCTCCAGACATCATATCTGCATCTACATCCCATGCTCCTGATGGACCACCTTCTCCGATGATACTCCAGTCTATATCTGTAACAGAAGCAGACCAAGTTACTCCTTCATCAGGCGTAGATAATACGATGTACCATCCTCCTGCTCCAGGAGTAGGAATATTAGCTCCTCCATTAGATAAGTTTGCTAGATCACCACCAACGTTGAAATCCCAAGCATCATTAGCTCTAAACTTATACTCACCTGCATCTGCAAATGTTACTACACCATACCATGTGTGTACCCCATTATCTTCTTTGTGGAATAGGTTTCTATCAGCATCCCATCCCATAGGAGTAGCGTCACCGATAACAGCCATCTGATAATCGTTAGGATTGAACGTAATTTCAGGAGCATCCCCGGTTCTTTCTGCATCTAAAGACCATCCACTTTGTGGAGACCAGTTAACTGTTACTGTGTATTCTCCATCATCTGTCTGCTGTATATTGCTACCTCCTGGTAATAAATCTGAAGTAGACCCTCCAAAGTTTGTAAACATTTGATATCCATTTGCAGGATCATTTAAAGAACCATTAGGATCGATTCTTCTATTTATTCCCCATCTACAATTTAACCTTACTTTCCACTCACCACTTCTTAGGATCAAACCTGATGCAGACCATGAACCGCCAGTAGAACTTACCGATCCTGAAAGTGGAGTATCAGCACCCCATCCGCCTTCAGTTGCACTACCTATAATACTTGCATCCTGAAGATTATACATGATTAACTCGTTAGTCATTGCATCATGCGTTACTTTATATAAACCAGAAGCTCCAACAGTAAAAGCAGGACCGTCAGCAGCAGTAGTTACAAGCATGAAGTCGTTGTGATCACATGAAGATCCATCGTCCGTAACAGATGCTAGCGTACCTCCTATAGTTGCAGTAATCTCTTTATCTGTTACTTGTACCACAGTATAGTCTCCTGCATCTAACCACATGTATCCAGCGTTAAATCCTGTTCTGTCTTGAGATTGAAAATCGTTGGCTTCAACAACTTCGGCAGAAAGTCCAGCAGAACTTACCGGGTCATTATCTCCTGACTTAAGGTATAATCCGTCTGCAACATTAATACCACCTGTCCCTGGATCGATAATTATAGGATCGTCATCTCCACAAGAAGTAATGAATAACATCCCCAGAAGGACTAAACAAATCGAAAAGTGATTTAAAAATTTTTTCATAACTGTTTTTAGTTTTTTATTAATAGTTTCAAAGTACATATTACAAAAATAGTGCTACTGTAGTCCTATCATTTCTAAATAATTGAAGACTTAGTGTCACTTTGACACAAAATAGTACAGAAATCTTTAAAATTCTAAAAAGTTCTTGCTAAAATTCATTTAAAAATGGACTTCTCATTTATTAACAGTGTAGATATTTCTACACCCTGTAATTATTACTTGAGCTTTTATTGCCAATATAGGATCCTGAAAATTGCTCGTTTAAACCAGTCTTGATCGTCTAGACCTAAGTACTATTCTCTAGAATAAATAGAGAGTGTACCTATTTTATAAAAAGTTCTGAAAGCTCGGATTCTAGATTTAACCGCAGGTATGATCATAAATGATCTTCCAATGTCCATCTATCTTTTGCCAGAGTAAGGTAAATATTCCAGATGGAGTATCTTTTTCTCTAATGAGCTTATAAGTCCCGACCATTCTGTAAAAGGTCTCTGATAATGGCACTAATTCCAGTACTTCAAACTCGAGCCTACCCATAGCGGCTTTATCTGGATATCCTTTGATATAGTTATCCTTGGTGGTTTGCCAGCCTTTGTTAATCCCCGATCTTCCGATAAAAGTCAGGTCCTCAGATTGCCAGTAGCCCTCCATAAATGCATCGATGTCTCCTTTGCTCCATGCAGCTTGCTGATCCATGAGTACCTGCTTAATCTCCGCTTTATTAAACTCATCCGACACTTTCACTTTGGAAGCGGATTCAGTTTGATTTAGATTTTCTGATATTGGATTTGGCTTACAAGCCAAAATAAAAATGATACTGACAAACAACAGAAGTACGTGTTTCATCTTAGCTTATTTGATTGAGTATTTGATCCATTTGAGTCTGCAACTCTAGTGCTGCTGATCTTGCCGCCGCCGCAAAGTCTTTTCCATTGCTTTTATAAATGATCCCTCTACTAGAGTTAACAAGTAGTCCACAGCTTTTATTGAGCCCGTATTTTGCAACTTCTTCTAAGCTTCCGCCTTGTGCACCTACTCCTGGTACTAGTAGAAAATGATCTGGTACGATATCTCGTATTTCTTTAAAGTTTTCTGGATGTGTGGCTCCGACTACGTACATGGTATTGTGGGCAGTACCCCATTGAGAAGATTTACTAAGTACGTGCTTATAAAGTTCCTTGTCATCTGATTGCAAAAACTGGAAATCCTGACTTCCTTTATTAGACGTAAGTCCGAGTATGACCGTCCATTTTCCTGGATACTCTAAAAAAGGAGAGACGGAGTCTATGCCCATATACGGGGCTACAGTGATCGCATCGCATCCCAATTTATTAAAAAAAGCTTCTGCATACATTTTGGTGGTATTTCCGATATCTCCTCTTTTGGCATCCGCCAATTTTAAGCAGCCCTTAGGAATATAGTTAATGGTCTTTTCTAAGCTCTTCCAACCTTCGACTCCATAGGCTTCATAAAAAGCAATGTTAGGCTTGTAAGCAACACATAGATCGTGAGTGGCATCGATAATGGCCTTATTAAATTCAAAAATAGGATCTTCTGTATCTAATAAATGTGGTGGAATTCTAGTGAGATCCGTATCTAGTCCGATACTGAGAAAAGATCTTTTTTCGAGAATGGTTTGAAAAAGTTGGTTATAGGTCATAGCGTCATTTCCAGTCAAATATCGGAAAATGGCTAGAGATTTTATGCTACAGCAACCCCGTTTACAGGAATGACTTCTTTTATTTCAGGGACTTGCTGGATAATTGCTTCTTTTATACCCGCTCTCATCGTCATTGCCGACATGGAACAAAATTCACAATTTCCTAGCCACTTAATACTTACCATCATATCATCAGAAATATCAACGACTTCTACATTACCTCCGTCTACTTTTAAATGCGGCCGAACCGTATCTAAAGCTTTATCGACTCTTGCTAAAAGCACTTTTTTCTCTGAATCTAACATGTGTTAAAGGTACATTTATTTGAATGAATAATCAGATAGAAATCTCTAGTAGTAGCAGATTCATTTTAAGGGCACAGATCGAATTTAAAACAGTTTACATGCCCAAAAACATCCTTTTAGTGTATTTTTTAGATCAAATTGAAATATTTTAGAAAAAAAATGAAAAAAATTAAACTTTCTCAAAAAAGAATTCGTTTCTTGTATGTAGGTAGGTTTATTAATCTAATAAATCGCCTCATTAATACAATATTTTTTAAAGTAATGAATAACGGTACAGTTAAATTTTTCAACACCGAAAAAGGTTTCGGATTTATCACACCAGATGATGGTGGCAAAGATGTTTTCGTCCATGTTAATGGATTGAATAGCAGTTCTATCAACGAAGGAGACAAAGTAGAGTACGATGTAGAAGAAGGTAGAAAAGGATTAAATGCAGTTAATGTCTCTGTAGTATAACAGAGTTCTCATATTGAAGAATCCAAATACTCACTAATTCATTTTAGTGGGTATTTTTTTTGCCTACTCTTTTATGATATTTCTTGGGAAATATAGATCGAATCTAGTCCCTTTATCTAGGTTGCTATTTACTGTGATCCTACCATCCATCTTATTAATAATCTTACGACATGAGGCTAGTCCTATTCCTGTCCCTTCATATTTTTCATCGGCATGTAGTCTACCAAAGATGGTAAAAATAGTCGAGTAATGCTCTTCTTTAATACCTATTCCATTATCCGAAATACGTATAT
>CALDEN010000195.1 GCA_937942405.1 uncultured Saprospiraceae bacterium | reverse complement strand
CTACGGTAAACGATTTTTCTTCCTTACATACTTCAAAAAATCCAATATCATCTAATGCAAAATCATTGCCTCCAGTAGCAAAGTTTTGGTTGGTTACACAGATTTCTATCGATGTACTCCCTCCACTATTCCATGTAGCATAAAATTCCTCCCATGTACAGGTAGAACTCGTGGCGTTAAAATTATTCCCGATTAATACTCCATCGATCGAAAATTGTAGGATTGCAGGTGATGAAGAATTTACGGATGTTACCCAAGCACTAAAAACATACTCCGTATTGGGGTTAACAGTAATATTCTGACACCAAACATTTTGCAGTCCAGATGCTCCATTAACCACCATCATGTTACCACTTCCAGAAGTATGATCCCCACATGCAGCAAAAGCGGTATGTCCATCATTGGGATTGGTTTCGATACCATAGGCCCCTTCACAATCTAAATAGCCGGCATCATAACAGTCCGGTAAGGTAATTCCAAGATAGTAATCCGTTGTAAAGCCAGTGTTCCCCGATTCAAAATCACCATTTATGATTAAGTTATTGGTATTTAAAGCTGAAACTTCTAAGGTAAACTCGGTCAGTCCGTTTACTTGGACGCAAGGATTTAAGTCATTGGTATTAGAATAACCCTGATCACTTTCCCATAAAAATTCCAGATAGTCTCCATTGATCTGTCCCAAGAGCTCCACACATCCTGGCTCACAGATGATGAGATCTACAGACGTAGAAAAATCCACACTACAACTCTGTGTAAATGCTTCGGATACCATGACGAGGGATAGTAAAAAAGCAATTCTAAATAATGAAAAAATTCTCACCTAAGTAAAATAAGAAAATATATTTTCAATAATCAAAAATTAACCCAATTATAGGTAGATAAACAGAATCATTGCAAAATTTACAACAACTAAACACCCTTTGATGTATTTCTATATTTTAACATCGTATTAACCCACTCCTTCTTATTTTTATCGCTCTTAATAACAAACGGGGTAATAATGTGTTATTCCTATAAATCTAGTGTTATGAAAAAGATCCTACTTAGTTTTTTAATGATGAGCATCGGACTATTTGGCTACAGCCAAAATGATGCAGAGGCTACGACGATTCTAGATCAAATGAAAAAAGAGTATGATGCCTACTCGTCTGTAGAGATCTCATTTACATTAGACATAGAGATTCCTGAGCAAGCTAAAGAATCTCAAAAAGGAAAAATCATACAAAACAAGGATAAGTATCAAGTAAATCTTGACGATCAATCCATCTACTGCAATGGAGCTGTCGTATGGGTGCACTTAAAAGATAACAACGAGGTACAGATCAATGATTTTGAAGAAGACAGCTCTAGTGAAATAATGTCTCCTAAAGACATCCTATCGGTTTATGAGTCTGGAGAATACGATTATGCCATCACTAACGAACAAAGAGAAGATGGGCAGTTTGTTCAGCAGATCGAGTTCAAGCCACTGGATAAAGATTCTGAATACTCTAAAATGAGACTTACCCTAGTTAAAAAAACCAAGGCACTCAAACGTATAAAGATATTTGCCAAAGACGGATCTCGTTTTACGATGTCTGTCGATGACCTCATCGCTAACAAGGACTATCCTGCTTCTACTTTTGAATTTGATGCAAGTCAGTATCCAGGGATCTATGTGGAGGATTTACGACTTTAATATTTCTAGAAATTGTTCTGGTAATCTCTTTTTCATTTTAGAGACAAAGCCTCTCATAAATATTATGGAGAATAATCCTACTACCCCTATATGAAAAAGCATTAGTAGCGGAAAAAACAAAGAAAACGATCGTACTCCCGAGTACCAGCAAGCCTGAAGAAAAAATAAAACTATAGAAACTAAATAAAAGGCTCCAAAAAGTTTAAGGTAGAACTTTATCCTTCTACTGTACCCTTTTAACGTAGCAGTAACTATAAGTTTAGATTCCTTTTGTTCAAAAGTCCCTTCTGCATATCCGAGATTGAAGTCTTTGGGCAAAGGGAATGACATTCTTTCCCGACGAGCAGCTCTGATCCAAAATCCACCGTCATCCACCTCTCCGACATATATGCTCTTGCTTTTAGAGTAATACTCGTCAGCTCGTTTAAATGCTCCCGTTTTTTCTTTGTCGACTGTGCTATTTAGTTTTTCGACAAAATCCTCCAGCTGAATATCTAATTCAAACTGGAGGATATCTATAACTTTTAGCTTTTTTAGAAGTTGTTCTATAGCCATAGTTATTTTTTAACTCTTGCCTCTTAAGAGATCCATCACTTCTTGACTTACTTTGAGGAAACTGACCACTTGCTCTGAATTGAAACTGATTTCTCCTTTGTCATCCGTTTTTGCGATTTGGTTTTCGATGGATACAAAATTTTCGCCACTAGCGGCATCATAAACAGTGGCCTTGGCATGGTGTTCTGTTTTTATATCTCCTGCTAGGGTGAGCATCGCAGTCAGCGTATCGACATCACCTGAAGACAATGCTTTGATCATTGCAGCAGCGTCTCCTATATGCCCCATTGCTGGAAGATCTGTCTCTTCGAACCATTTGTTCTCTAACTCGCAGAATGGTTTACTCGCCTGTCCTATACCTGTCAACACCGCTACACCTGTAGCCAGTAGAATTTCTATGATCCAGATAAATGTCAAGAATCCTCCTTTTACCGTACCACCTTTGATACCCCAGACACCTACCTCGTTAATCTCTTTCATGATTTCTAACAGAGCACTTGGTTGAAGAATGAGATTAATTACTTGTCCCATTTTTATATTACTTGTGGCTATACCTAAGCGATCCGTTCCCATCGTTCCAGATATATTTATCACTAGATCCACCCAAACTGCCCAATGAATATAGAGGGCTGTTAATGCACCAAATAGTGTGAAAATAAATGCCCACATCCCACTCCTTACTTTTCCGATTCTGATGACTAGAAATGACATCACCACT
>CALDEN010000194.1 GCA_937942405.1 uncultured Saprospiraceae bacterium | reverse complement strand
ACCTACACCTTCTCCCGCTAATCTAGTAACGATCGGTCCATCTCCATAATCAGATGCAATATCTGTATATATGATCGGTCGTGGTATCACAGTGTATACATCGACATTTCCTCTTCCTTCTAGGTACGGTGATCTTTGACCTGTCTCATATCCATAAATGGTATCTAATGGATTCGTAACCCATTCTTGCCAGTTATTATGAGCATAAGCCAGTGCCATGAAATAGTACTTCTTATGATTAATTAATCGAGTATCGTTACCATCGGCAAATTGATCATTTGTAACTCTTATGGTATTTCTTATACCTTCATCTGCTCCTTCTACCATTTTTTCAAAAGTCCATATACGGTCTTCTGTCAACGGATTTATTTCGGCAGTCCAGTTATAAATCTCACTGATTCCATTCTGAACATCTACTTGTCTGATAATTCTTGCTTTATCGATATTATCTAGTTCTTGAGGAGATACTAATGCATCTACCAATTGGTAAATTTTATATCCTTCAAAAACATACAATGAATCACTTACTCCATCTGGTACTAATAAGTCCTTTTCAAAATAAGCAAGGTTTGCATTATTAGACTGAACTTCATCATTAGAAAGTACCAATACCACTTCTTGATCCAACTCTACTGCACAAACGTCTGGAGCATCTGGCCCATCTGTAATATCAAAACAGTTGTCAAATAAGGCTTGAGCCAAATCATCTGCCGTCTGTAGTCTAGATAAGTCTGGACATGGATAAGCGATATCTGGCACCCAAACTACTCCGATAATCAACTCGTTTACAGCTCCTGGCTTCAATAGGAAAGGACCAGATGCCTGTATTGTACGTCTATCCCCAAATCCTAAATTGGCACTACACATAGACCAATCTGTCTCAGAAGTCGGTAAACCTGGAAATGCATATTGCACCACATTTGTATTACCTGGATCATATCCACTACCTCCGAAAGTAAATGGAGTATCATCTCTCCATCTTCCTGTCAATAATCTATAAAATTCTTCTGCATTAGAAGGATCATTTGTACCAGCCGGCCATGGACCTGCTCCTTGTCTATTTGTATATACAAATGAGGACATTCCTAACTCTACTAAGATATCTGCCTCATCTGTATCTCCTAGTAATACATCGATTACATAGATCGTATCTCCTACTGAGTATGTATCATCATCATACTCATCATCTGCTCCCGTTATTACATGTTCTTCTCCTTGACCTTCAGACACGATGTATTTAGGAGCTAGAGGCCCTCTAAAGTAATCTATACCTAAGATCGGAATCTCAGTACCGTAGGTCTCTGCACCACTACTACAGTCTGATCCTGTATCTCCATCTACGATATCCTCGTTATATAAATATGCTAGTGATCTATCCACATCACAACCGATGTAATCATCCGCATCACAACCCAAATCACCATCTACCCACATTGCAAAATAACAATCTGTAATATCCGCTTGAGCTCTATTTATCAGTTTATACCTCTGAAAGGTCATATCATTAATCTCGTCGTTCGTTGCATAAGCAAAGGACTGAACCTGTACTTCCATTTGTATTGCATCTCCGAAAGTCTCCGTGTGGGGCCCACCTGCATCATTATAAATCCAAAAGAACATCTGATCAGGCACAAGCTCTACAGCCTGCTTTCTGTTTTCAGGGAAACATCCTCTAATATCGATAATAGGAATATCCCCATTACATGGATTATAAACCCCGTCTTGATCCTCATCCCAAAATGCTGCCAAACCTTGACCGGTATCAGGCAACTCAAAATCATACTTTTCTAACCAAAATGGATTTCCTTTTCCAGGCCAGTATTTTACACCTGAAGAAACTGAATCACATGGTATCGATCCATTGGCATCATAAATCTTTGCAGCACTACGGATGTCATCACCCAATACTTCAAAAAATTGATCCCAATTATCACAAATCGGTAAATCTGTCGTACCCATAAATGGATCCAAAGGACCTGTAAAAAAATCATGATTGTTACTACCTGTATATTGACCGGCAGCAATTTTCAAATTTCTTTCAGGATCATAACCTCCTAACCATACTGAACCAGAAAATATCGATGATACTTCTCGCTCTCCTGCAGGTGGCTTAGGAACGATATAACGTCCGTTTCCATTTCCATCCCACCAGACATCTCCGCCTGTTCTAAGTCTCGCTCGGACATTATTAATATCCTGGTCTATTGAGGCTGTAGGAAGAGTACAATCCTCTCTATAACTAACTGTTGGCTGATCATTTTTAGGTTTTGGTGCTTTCGGATCTTTCGGACCTACGTGAGCATCTGCATTCAGAAAACTCAAGAGAAAGAAAAGAAATAAACCTAGTGTTTTGATACTTTTCATAAAATTGAAATTGTAGTTATTATAATAGATTTGATAAATTTTTAATTAATTAAAAGTCGAAAATTGCTCCTAAAAACATTCTTCGCGGAATCGTGTAATTTCCTGGATCTAATAATCTAGCTTGGTAAGAACTCAAGAAGTTCTCTACATCTGACTCCGCAGCTTCTAAATTACTGATGAAATCTTGTCCAAAAGAAGATAATAAATATCCATCGTCTTCTGCACTACCTGTTACAGGGAATACTCCGATTACATTCTTAGAATCGAGTAGATTAGATACTCTGAAGTATATATTACAGTTTAATGCTCTTGCATTATCCCCAGTTCCTAAATTGAACTTAATTGATTTATCTATTCTCATATCCATACGGAAATTCCACGGCAGTCTTGCACCATTAATCGAACCTAAAAATCCATTACCTTCTCCTTGAGAGATGTACTGGACTGTCGTTAAATTAGAGTAAGGTCGTCCTGAAATACCTGTCATGATTAAGTTTATACCTGCATTTTCAAATACACTTAATCCTGCGATTTTCGGCCCTTCTCCTTTTTTATATCTATAATCTACAACTCCAGTCAGTCTATGTCTTTCGTCATAAGAAAGCGGCAATAATGTTCTAATGTTCCCATTGGCGTTTAATCCTTGAGAAGAGTTAGGATTAGATCCTGTTCCGTCTGCAAACTGCAATGTATATGTTGCATTTAACTGGATATTATTTGTTCTTCTTAAATCATACGCAAAAGAAAATCCTTTTACCGTTCCAAAATCCAAGTTACCGAATGCTTCATAGTTTGTAATCTCAGGAATGAACGTAAATGTTCTTCTCTGGATCATGTCTCTCAACTCTTTATAGTATGCAGAAACTTTTAAAGCAGAAGATGCAGATAATTTTTGCTGAAATCCAACCTCATAATCGATTGTCTTTTCTGGCTTTAGATTAGGGTTGTTTATCGGTGTTCTATCTGCATTTTCAAAGTAGTAATAACTTCTCGCAGTAGCTGCAGTACCTGATGGAGGTCTTTGAACTAAGATATCATAGTGAGCAAAAAAGTTTGCATCCTCAGATATCGGGAATGAAAATGCCAATCTCGGCATGAAGTTAATCTGAGGTGTATAATCCTCAAATGATGTATTTACATCAAAGTCATTATCCTGAATATTTAACACTCTTTCACCATTCTTACCTACATAAGATGGATTTACTAGTGCTCCTGGGAATAATACTCCTCCGTTAGAAACCTCCGTTCCATTAGGTAAGAAAAACTGATCATTAAATCTAAAACCTGCAACATTATCGGAGTCTTCTCCAGAAACATACACTTCATAATCATCACTTACTGCCTGAGGTCTATCTTGTCCTGTACGTGCAAAAAACGCATCCGCAGTTTCTATCTCATATAGAGCATGTGGTGTTTTTAATACTTTCGTATTGGCATCATAGTAATCCATTCTAACTCCTAGTCTGAATATGATATCCTTATAAGAAAATTTATCCCCTATATAAGCTGCACCGTAGATAGGTTGTAATGGAGCTACATCGAATGTACGAGTTCCGTTAGCATCTCTACTTGTAAAAAAGTCATCAAATGTAGTAGATGATGGTAGTTTATCACCCGTGTAATCATACCCATAATAGTTAATCAAACCGAAGTTGTTAAGCTCTCCCGCAGAGAAGTAATCTAAACTCAACTGATCTGGACTCAAAGCATCGACATTTACATATTGATTCATTCCTACTCCTAGTTCATTTCTTATGTTTTCATAAAAAGAGATATCTTCACTATCACTTAATAAGGTCTGATATTGATTAAATTCTGTCGGTCCATTAAAAGGTAGGTTTTGTATAAAAGTACCTATTACGTCTGTCGTATCTACACCAATGATGCGATTATTGGCCTGCAGTCTAGCTAGAGTCCATAAATCTTCCGGAGCTACGATATACGTACGATCTAATCTCTGCTCATACGTTACCCCGAATTGGATAGAGTGCCTTCCTGACTCTGAACCACCTGGTAAGAAGTCAAAACCACTCGCTATATTAAATGTATATCTATCGGATTCTCCTTTTTCAAATCTATTGTAAACTTGACCTACATTTTGGTGTAAACCACTCCAAACATTAAATAAGGCATTGTCGGTAAAACCATTTACCTGAGTATACCTCGCCAAAGTAGGATTTAAGTTTCCTGCGACAAATTCAGAAGAAACCTCAGTCTCCCCTTGATGATCATACAGTATTACTCCTCCATCTAATACAGCACCAGACCCATACCAGTTTGCTGGATCAGAAATAATTGTTGCTGTCGGTCTATATTCTACATCTGTATTCCCATAAAATCCATAATTGAATAGATTCCCTTCGTGAATAAGGTCTTCTTCTCTATTTTTTCTTTTTTCAAAACCTGCTTGGATAGTATAGAAGGCATTTCTTATTAAACTTGAACTTCCCTCTGATTCGTTATCCTTATCTTCTCCTAATCCCTGCTTTCCTATTCTGTGTCTGAATCTAAAAGATGTTCTAAATCCATTACCATATTCATATGGATTACGATTCCAGTTTAATAAAGCCCATCCTCGTTCTCCACCACTTCCTGATAAGTCACCACCTGGAGTAAACTGATCAGAAAAATCATCGTAAGCTCCAGAAAACGAAATGTCGATATTATCGGTAAGTCTTGCATCGATCTTAGCAGTAACATTATAGTCTGTTCTGTTTTCGTTAGGTCTAACTGATAATGGCGATCCGATAGCATCACCTGGTAACAACTGTACACTCGGAATAGGAGTTACTCCATTAAAAGCGATAGGATCTGCCTCCAATTGCTGAATTGTTTCTAAAGGCATTCTATAAACTCCGACAGCTGATGGTCTATTATCGTCCACAGATCTAAACTGTCCCGCTAGTCTGAATCCTAATATAGACTGTCCTTCTTTATTCTTAAGGATAGGTCCACTGATATTAGGAGCGATAAGGTTATATCCATATCCATCTAGGTATTCAGAAGTCTCTACTTCTATCCCACCTGTATATTTCTGGGACGGACCTTTAGATGTAATAGAGATAATACCCCCAGTTACATCTCCATATTTGGCCTCCATACCACCAGTGATTACTTGCAATTGATCGATTTCAGATGCTGGTATACTACTTTGAGATACTCTGATCCCATCTACGTAATAGTTAGTTGCATCTCCTCTAGATCCTCTTATCGATACATCATCATCACTATCAGAGGTAGATAAACCTGCAGATGTTGCTGCGATGGCATTGATACTCTTAGTCGGTAATGTTCTGATCTGTTCTGCAGTAACAGTGGTACCCTGAGTGGTATTATCCTGCTCTATAAGAGGTGCCTTATAATCTATGATTACAGCTCCGATATCTAGCAGATTATCAGATTCACCGATCGACATGTTTAATCGATTCGTTTTTCCATCTTTTAAGACGACTCCGTTTTGCTGTAATGTTTGATAACCTAGGTAGGTCACTTCTATATCGTAAGTTCCTGGTTCTAGATTAGTAATGGCGTAGTTCCCATCAAAATCGGTAGTGGTTCCCTGAATAAAACTTCCGTTCTTTTTCAAAGATACAGCCGCTTCGATCATACCTTCTTTGGTATCCATATCGAGGATCTTACCCTCTATGGATGCTTGCGAAATACCGAATAAAGAGGTCATCATCAGACCCAGTAGTAATAGTAAATGTTTTTTCATATCACTTATTAAAGTTGATTATAGTAATATATAAATGCTGGCAGAATGCAATGTTACTAAATATAACGGAATTGAAAAATAATCTATTCAGCTTGTTTTTGGAAATTATTAATTCCCTTAAGTCGCCGCCGTTAACTAAATCAGAACATTAATCCTATATTTTCTTAATCTTACGCAATAAGACATCAGCAATTTTAAATAATGACTCATGTGTCCAGCCTGCTACATGTGGAGAAACGAGTACATTATTCCTATTAAAGAGTCTTGAATACGACTGTTTTTCCTCAGCTGTATAGGTCTTTGGTTTTTCATTGGGCATTACATCTAAACATACTCCGGCAAGTCTTTTGGTTCTCAATGCTTTGTCCAGTGCCTTTATATCAATAATCTTGCCTCTACTTGTATTTATCAAAATGGCACCTAATTTACATTTCTCAAAAAAACGGTCATCTACCATTTTTAGCGTGTCTGGAGTAAGCGGTATGTGCAAACTGATACTATCTGCTTTTTTTAAGAGCTGGTTCATCGATGCCTTCTTTACATGATCTAAACCGTCTGTATAATCCTTTTTATACTTATCATAAGTCAGCACTTTGACCCCGAATCCACTCAATACTCGAGCAAATGAGGACCCGGTATTCCCAAAACCGATAATTCCTATCGTTTTTCCCTCTAATTCAAAACCTCGATTCTTTTCTCGATTCCATTTAAAGTCTTTTACTTCACGATCTGCTCTTATTAAATTATTGGCTAGAGCCAAAAGCATACCTAGAGCATGTTCTGCTACTGCATTGCGATTGCCTTCCGGCGAATTAAAAACGCGTATCTTTTTTTCTTTGGCGTAAGCCAAATCTATAATCTCTAATCCTGATCCTAATCGTCCAATAAACTTGAGCTTTGTCGCTCGATCCATCATCGCTCGATCCATTACCGTTTTAGAATTAATGATTATGCCATTATAGTCAGATATGATCTTTGCTGTCTGCTTTAAGGTGATGTTTTTATTGTACTCTACCTCGTACCCCATCTCAGTCAGACCATCGATTAAGTGCTGATGAACAAAATCAGTTATTAATACCTTCTTCATAGGTGTTTATTTATTTAATCAATATCTATATTTGCCGACAATTTATCTATTACTATGCCT
>CALDEN010000193.1 GCA_937942405.1 uncultured Saprospiraceae bacterium | reverse complement strand
AAAATACGAAGAACGAGATCGATCTAAAAGTGAATTGAGTGTTTTTGAGCAGCAGTTTTTTGGGAAGAGAAATTCCATCTCAGAGAAAGAAGATGGACTCAGAGCTCAAAATCGAATATTGCAAAAGACCCAGCTTTTTATCAATGAAACGAAAGATAAGTTCAATGATGTAAAGTTCCAGATGGGGGCAGTAGGAGAGAGACTCAAAATAGAGTTTGAAGTAGAATTAGACTCAGTGATCAATTTGGAATTTGAAGAGGTAGAGAGAATAAAAGAACTCAAGGATAAGATTGAAAGACAACGAAGACGTATCGCGAACTTCGGAGAAATAAATCCGATGGCCGTCGAAGCTTTCCAGACGATGAAGGAGAGACATGAGCTCATCTCAGGCCAACGAAATGACATTTTAGAGGCCAAAGATTCTTTGATGGAAACGATTACAGAAATTGAATCCACGGCTACCGTACTATTTACAGAGTCTTTTGACAAAGTAAGAGAGAACTTCCAGGTTGTATTTAGAAGTCTATTTAGTGAAGATGATTCCTGTGATCTTGTATTAATGGACCCTGAAAATCCACTAGAATCAGGAATAGATATCATCGCTAGGCCTAAAGGAAAAAGGCCTCTATCTCTGAGTCAGCTATCAGGAGGGGAGATGACCCTTACTGCTACGGCTTTACTATTTGCGTTCTATCTTCAAAAACCAGCTCCGTTCTGTATTTTCGATGAGGTCGATGCACCACTCGATGATGTGAACGTACTCAAGTTCAATAAAATCATCAAGCGATTCTCCAAAGAGTCACAGTTTGTGATCGTTACACATAATAAGGCGACGATGGCAGAGGTGGATGTTCTTTATGGAGTATATATGCAGGATATGGGTATATCAGGAGTGAGTCCAGTAGACTTTAGAAAATTTGGGCATGACCCAGTCCTAGAAGACGTAAAATAAAAAAAGCTCTGAAAATTAATCCAGAGCCTAGGTTCGTTGGTTTTAACAGTTGCTTTCACAACACTTATATAGGTTCAAATATGATGCCAAATCGTAATATGTTCTAGAACTTGTATCCCAGGGTAAAAAGAATTCGTGATGCAGCATCATCAAATGCCAGATCTGTTCCGTTGATACTCAAGTGATCTGCAAATCGGGAGAAATTACCTTCATAATTGAGATCCATTCTTAATTTCCATATATCGAGACCGGCACCGATCTGGAAGCCATAAGTAGCTTCTTTAAATTTTTGCTCATAGCCATCGATGTCTATCAGCTCTGACTTAGAGTCTATGTTTATATGAGCGACTGGACCTGTTTGAATTCTGAAAAAGCCCATTTTTATTCCGAATAGAACAGGTATATCTAAGGATCTAAAGCTCTCTGATTTTATGGAATTGATGATTTCTCCTTCAGTAAATTCTGTGATCTGATAATTGATCCGAGAGGAGTTAAATACGGCTATAGGTTCTAAGTAAAAGCTAGCCACACTTAATCTACTGTATATTCCGAGCTGATAACCATATTCAACTTCTGTTAAGTCGATTTCTAAATGCTGCTCATCATTATTGTAGACGATTGCCTGATTGCTGATGCTGGTTGTATTAAGACCGAATTTAAGGCCTATCTCGAGCTGAGCATATCCCTTGAGAGAGAATATTAAAAGGACTATTAGTACACTTGTTTTTTTCATATTAGAAGTTATTCTAATATGTAGTTCAAAATTGAAGCCAGAATTTAAAACCGATCTCATTTTTGGAGATTAAACTAAATTTCTTTTATACGATGTTTGCTTGAACTATGGCTCAGTGATTGCAGTTATATCGTTTGCAATGGATATAAACAACGTAAATTTTGTTGGGAGTTTTACACGAGAAGGCGATTGTCCTAAGACGGGCAAGCTGGAGTATGCCTTCATAGGGAGGTCAAATGTTGGAAAATCCTCACTGATCAATATGCTTTCAGGAAGGAAGAGTATCGCTAAAGTATCGTCTACTCCTGGAAAAACTCAACTGCTTAACTTTTTTGAGATCGATGCATCATGGTATTTGGTCGATTTGCCGGGTTATGGCTATGCCAAGATCTCAAAAACCAAGAGAGAGCAGTGGAGGAAAATGATTCAGCGATATCTAGAGACGAGGAGTACACTAGTCTGTACCTTTCTACTGATAGATTCAAGAATTCCATTGCAGAAAAACGACTTAGAATTTGCTAATTACCTCGGTAATGCCCAGATTCCCTTTGTTATTGTCTATACCAAAATAGATAAAGTTAAAGGCACAAGCCATATCGAAAAGATAGAAGCCATCGAAAAAGAAATGCTGGAGCATTGGGAAGAGTTGCCTCAGAGATTTATGACGAGTGCAGAGAAGAAAATAGGTCGAGAAGAGATCTTGGATTTTATCCAAACTGTAAACAATAATGTCTAACTTGCCGTCTAGTTTTTTAACATTTGTCTGATCGAAAACCACATATAATACCTGAGCTGAGCGACTGGCCGATTTATAAAATCAGCCAAAAAAGGTATGATATAGTTCAAAAGGTAATCACTCAAGTCTATGAGAAGCTAGAAAGCACGCACGGTGACAACTTTGAGTCACTTTTAGAAAAGACGGCTTATCTCGAAAAAATACGTGTAAAGACCAATCCCTGGAAGGTAGATCCTCGAGATGAGAAGAAATATTGGGGTGGCATTTCTCAAGAAATCAAAAAAAACTCCCTCGCTGAAGATCGAGAAATATTAAACAAAGAGCTTGTAAAACGTATCGTAAACCGATATGCCGAAGAAATCATCGGAAAGTTTAAACCAAAGACGTATCGATTTACAGTGCGATTCTTGACCCAGTTTTATAAAAGAATATTAAATAGGTTTTCTGGTAAAGGATCACGATTCTACTGGGGTACAAAAAAAGAGCTGTACGATCGCCTAATCTTAAATGGTTCGATTGAGGAAACCAGAGAATTATTCAAAAAAGGCACCGTCGTTATCGTACCTACTCATTTCAGTAATCTAGATTCTGTAATGATGGGCTATATACTGGATAGAATGATCGGATTGCCTTCATTTGCCTATGCTGCAGGGCTTAACTTATTTGATTATGAGTTAATGGCATTTTTCATGAATCGTCTCGGAGCTTATAGAGTAGACCGTAGAAAGAAGAATCCCATTTACCTTGAGTGTCTTAAAGCAGTGACACGTATATCGTTGCAAGAAGGAGTCAATAATATCTTTTTCCCTGGAGGTACAAGAAGTAGAAAAGGAAGTATAGAAAAGAAACTTAAGTTGGGACTTTTGGGATCTGTTGTAGAAGCTCAACGGGCCAATTATCAAGAGGGCAGTAATAAGAAGATATACATCGTTCCTCTTATTGCTGGATATCCTTTTGTTCTTGAGGCAAAGTCATTGATCAATCAGTTTTTAAGAAGTTCCGGAAAGGAAAAATATATACATAGTAAGGATGACTTATCTCCATTTAAGAAGACATTCCGATTTTTTAAGCATGTCTATGGACGTACATCCAAAATATATCTGACGATAGGGGAACCTATGGATGTCATGGGTAATAAGGTAGATATAGATGGGAATAGTCTAGATGCAAAAGGAGAACAAATCGACCTTAAAAAATACTTCTATAATACAGATAATGAAGTCGGGGAGAGTTCACAAAGAGAGTCGGTCTATACCAAAATTTTGGGAGACAAGATATTAGAAAGTTATATGTCTAATAATCTCGTCCTAGCACCACATTTAGTAGCATATCTTACTTTTCAATACATCGCTCAAAAAAATCAAGAACTATCTATTTTCAATATATTAAATCTGAATACCAAAGATATTTTCGTTCCCAAAGCACATATTCTTACTTTAGTGGAACAAGCAAAGGAAGTCTTGTCCAATTGGAAAGAAAATAAAGTACTCCAAGTCGAAAAAACCATGGAGCTCTCTGCTGAAGAAATAGTGGAAATAGGAGTGAAGGAAGTAGGGGTTTTTCACCCACAGAGGACGCTTTATATAGATAAACATGGCAATGTTAAAACAGAAGACCTGAAACTTCTGTATTATTATCACAATAGGATGAGAGGATATGATTTACAAGAATATCTGAACTGGACCGCAGAGGAATTAAAATCAGAAGTGGAGATTTCAGAATAAATTAGTAACAGATTTGATATTTATAATTTACGATTTAGAAGCGACATGTTGGAGGGGTAGACCACCCCGAGGCATCAATGAAATTATAGAAATCGGAGCAGTTAAAGTAAATCAGTATGGAGAAAAGCTCGGTTCTTTTGAGCGGTTTATACGACCATTTGTTAATCCAGTACTTAGTGATTTCTGTAGTAAATTAACATCTATCCAGCAGAGTAATGTAGATAATGCCCAGTTTTATCCTAGGGTGATAGAGGAATTCAAAGATTGGATTTTTGACGATGGGCAAGATTATCTCTTATGTAGCTGGGGATCATTTGATAAACAGTTTTTATTAAATGACTGTGAGTTGCATAAATTGGATTCGGACTGGGTAGAAGGGCATTATACAGATCTCAAAGGTCAGTATTCCGATATTAAAGGATTGGACAAAGACAAGGGCCTTAAAGCAGCGGTAAAACTAGAAGGATTTGAATTTACAGGAGTACATCATAGAGCCATCTCTGATGCCGAAAACTTAGCCAAAATTTTTATTAAATATGTAGACGAATGGCGTTATTGATCGAGTTTTTTAGATAATTGATCGAGAATCGTAACAGATAGAAACTTTAAGCGTCCATATTGTATTAGTATAATAGCACAAAAATTTCAAACATAACAAATGAAAAATTTATTAAACACACTTTTATTTTCCTTTTTATTCGTCTCTGTAGGTCTTCAGGCACAGATGGAATTGGATCAGGGATCACTCGTATTAGAAATTACAGATGTAAGTTCTGATGATGAGCAGATGGCTGCAATGTTACAAATGATGAAAGGATCACAAACGCATATCTTTTTTAAAGATGGAAAAAATATGTCTTCGATGGATATGATGGGGGGAATGATTAAGATGAAGTCGCTATACGATAAAGAATCAGGGAGTGTCGACATGCTTATGGATATGATGGGTCAGAAAATGCATGTAGCATCATCTAAAGACGACATGCAAAAAGCAACAGCAGACCAGGCAGATGCTTTTGAAGGATTCGAAGTGAAATATGATGAAAGCGACACTAAAGAAATATTGGGTCATAAATGTGTGAAAACAGAAATTATCGATCCTAAGACTAATAAGGCAACTATGGAGATGTATGTAGCCAAGGGGATAAAAGCAGATTCTAAGATGCTTCAGGGTATGCAATATTTTGACATAGATGGATTTCCATTAGAAATGATCATCATACAGCCACAGATGAAAATGACGATGAGTACGGTGAAGCTAGACAAAGAAGTGGACGATTCCGTATTTACATTAAATACGGATGGGTACACAAAGATGACTTTCCAGGAGTTTATGGATAAGATGGGAGCCATGGGAGGTGGAGGAGGTTTTGGATTCTAGTCCAAAATCTAAGCAAACGAGATAAAGAATATTAAAAAGGGGTGAAATCACCCCTTTTTTTATGCCCAAATGTTAAATAAATGGGAATGGTGTAACTAATTTTTAAAATCCGACGTTAAACAGATACTACTATTACCATTTTTAACGACCACCAATGAAACCACATCTAAAAACTAACTTCTTTTTTAAGTCTTTAATACTCCTTAGCTTCCTCAGTTTTATTTACTTAAATTTCGTTGTTCAAGCAGATCCTATAGACTTCAGTATCAGCAATATATCGGAGTATGAGCAAGTAGAAGCATCGGCTTTGAAAGAGTTTAAAATAATCTCTTCAGCGTTGAATAAAATCATGGAGATTATTACACTAAATAGGTAGTTTATATCCATTTAAGAAAGATTTTATATCCATTACTTTCTTTCCAGACATTTTTAGTTTGAGAATACTGATTGCACTGTCTTGTGTGCAGTAGTATAAGTAGGTTTTATTATCAGACAACATAGTGCCGGGATAGTACTTATGTGTAAATAATTCTTCGGCTTCAGCCTCAATAATTTTTGTCTCTTTAAAATCAAGGGTCGTCCAGGCTAGTGGAAACGGAGATAGTCCTCTGATAAAGTTGATAACCTCTGGGGTGGATTTAGTAAAGTCTATTTTACAGTTGTCTCTATTCAATTTCGGAGCATGGCTAGCATCAGTTTCAGATTGTTTTTTCAGAACGATTTGATCATTGGCCACAGCCTGTACCGTTTTAAGAATTACCTCAGCACCTAGATGCATCATTTTATCATGTACATCACCAGTAGTATCTTGAGCTTCTATAGCCAGTTTTTCTTGGAATAGTAGATCTCCAGTGTCTATGGCATGTTTAAGCTTAAAACTAGTTACGCCAGTTTCTTTTTCACCATTGATCACTGCCCAGTGGATCGGAGCGGCACCTCTATATTTAGGGAGTAATGATCCGTGTAGATTATACGTACCATGAGCAGGCATATTCCATACGATTTCGGGAAGCATTCTGAATGCAACGACGATCTGTAAATCTGCTTTGAGAGCTTTTAGTTCCTCGATAAACGCAGGAGCCTTTAAGTTTTTGGGCTGCAGGACAGGAAGATTATGCTCTACTGCATATTTTTTTACTGCAGAAGTGATAAGCTGTTTACCTCCTCTACCTCCATGCTTATCTGTCGCAGTAATGACTCCGACTATATCGAAATTGTTTTCGTGTAAAATCTTCAAAGAGGGCACCGCAAAATCGGGCGTTCCCATAAATATTATTCGAAGTTTTGAAGTCATTTGTACCTACTTAATAAAGTTGAAATGAAAATTAGAGGACAAATATGGTTCAATTTTGGAATGTGTTGGGATATAAAGTAACCTAATTCTAAATACACAGTCTAAATAAAGCGATTCTAGTTGTTTATTTAGAATGGTCCATTAAAACCAATAGTATTTTATGAAAAAAAGCATTTCTTTCTTTCTCTTTCTTTTATGTACAAGTTTTCTTTTCGCCCAGGATACTGCCAAAGTTGAGGGGTATGTTTTTGAAAGTGGAAATAGAGGCTATTTAGAGGGTATATTAATCCAAGTACTAGATGATCGCTTGGATACATTAATTTCTGAATGTATCAGTAATAATGAGGGATTCTTCTCTTGTACAGTTCCGATAAATCAAAAATTTACGGTAGTGACGTCTCATGAATACTTCCATCCTAGTACCATGTCATCAAATACAATAGGGGTAGCAGCTGGTGGAAAATCGTTTTTGAAATTCGAACTTAAGAGAGCCCCAGGCTACATGTTTGAGATTACAATAGCAGAGGAGCGGAATAACGACGAAACCCCCGTAGATGCGATTAAAAGCTCTACGATCGAGGTGTATAATAATACGGCTAAAGAAATGGTACTCACACTTCAGGATTACCAGCTACCTGACTTCAAGGTCCATCTGAAAAAAGGAAACCATTATACTCTGATGATCAGAAAAGATGGGTATCAGACTAAACGTATGGAGGCATTTGTAGATGTAAAGGGATGTATTCTGTGTTTTGAAGGAATCGGTGAAGTAAAACCAGGGGTAACGGATAATCTTACAGAGCAAAATTCTTTTGGGACCTTGCTTGCCAATGTTGAGCTAGAGCGAATTCATCCAGGAATGGAGATAAAAATGAATACGATCTATTATGAAGCAGCGAGCTATGATTTATCAGATGAAGCAAAGATAGAATTAGACAAACTCAAGCTCTTTATAATGGATAATCCAAATCTAGTTATCGAGTTAGGGTCGCATACCGATAGTAGAGGTAATCCATCGGGGAATCTAGAATTATCTCAAAAAAGAGCCAATACCGCCGTAAATTATGTGCTTAGAGAGGGTACAATCGATCCATCTAGGCTTAAAGCCAAAGGCTATGGACTTACTACGATTCTCAATCATTGCAAGCAAGGAGTAAGCTGTAGTAATGAAGAACATGCTGAAAATAGAAGAACTGAACTTAAATTGATCGACATATTGTCAGAAGGTAATTACATGAGTAAATCGCTGGCTTCGATGAAGCAAGCAGAACATATGGATGCTTTACTTGCTGAGATACAAAATCAAGGTGTAATAGAAGTACCTGCTGACACAAAAGAACCTACTAGTAAACGAGCTTCTACAAGATCTAGAAATAATAAGAAGAAAAAAAACAGTCGAAAAAGAAGACCTGAAACAACTCAGATTGAAAAAGAGGTGAGTAAGGTCGTGTCTGAAATCACTCAGGACACTCAGGTAAAAGAAGAAAGAACTTTTCAGGACTTAACACCTACTCCGCAGGAAATAAAAGAAGTGGAGGAAATAGAGAGTCAGATGATAGAAAGTCCTGTAGTGACTAAAGAAATTGTAAAAGAAAGCATATCTACAAAATCGGTAAATTCAACAGCAACCAAATCAATTAGTAAAGTAACTACTGAGATTACAACTCTAGAAAAACCTGAAGAAATAGTCCAAGAAGTAGTTGTTAATAAAATGGAAACTAGTATAGTTGAAGAAATCGATGATCTAGGTAGTCTAGAAAGGGTAGAAGAGGAAGTCATATTAGAAGAATCAGAAGAGGGGATTCAAGAAGAAGAGCCAGTGCAAGAAGAAGTAGAAGACGTAATTGCTGAGGTAAACAATGCAGTTGTAGAAGAATTGACAAGACAAGAAGAAGTATCAGAGGAGTCGATGGAGTTTGAGCGAGATGAAGAAACTGCAGAATGGATGACTGGTCATCATATCGTACTTGTAGAGACAGAAAAAGAGTTGTCGTCAACGCATCCTATGTTTTCGATTTTCAATGATGTAAACCTACTGATATCTCCAGTTACTAAGAAACATATGTATCTATATGGAGGTTTCCAGTCAGAAGATGAAGCTCAAGAATACATGGTTAGTAATGTATATAAAATGTTTCCGGGGGCTTATCTGATTAGCTTTTAAAATAGGGCTATATCAGAAACTGTAATTAACAGAGATTGCATGAACTTGTATCGGATTTACTGCAGGAGCGGTGTCTATTTTGTACTTAATCGATAGATCATCTGAGATATCAAAGTCCATAAGATGTCGATTAATAAATGCTTCTAGGGTTACGACTAGATGAGCTATACCCCAGAATACCCATGAGTATTCCATGGCTTGTCGAGCGTCATCACGATCTATTTTTATTTGTGATTGGCTTAGTGGAGACCCATCTGGATCCTCTCCAAACGCTATAAAGTATCTCCATCTCCCATCGAGAGCTTTAAATTCACTCCTCTTATCGATGATATTATAAATAAAATAACCCTCTACTCCCAGAGCTATCGGAACTTTCCACCATCGTTTATTGTATGCTTGTCCTGCTCCTGGTAAGACGAGTGAGAATAGGGCCGCCCTTCCAGGCTCCCCTTCAAATATGTCCTTAAGGCCTCGTTTAGAATACTCAGCTTGAGCTTCTCCGATTTCAGAGGTTTCGGTTGATGCAGGAGGTTGATTTTGGCCCAAGCCTATTATGGCCTGTAGCGAGAGTAAAGCAATAAGAAAAGTACGCAAGTCCAGTCTCATAATATTTAGAACGCTCTACTAGTCCTTTAAGATGTCGAGAATGTAATTTAATTCCTCATCGTTTTTAAATGGTATGGATATTTTTCCTTTTCCTGAAGTATTATTCCGATCGATGTTTACGGTCGTACCAAATTTACCTTTCAGCTCTTGTCTGATCAGAACTAGCTCGGTAGGTAAACTTCCATCTGAGGAGCTAGGGGCTTTTTTAGCACTGCTAGAGGGCTTAAGGAAGGCTTCTAGAGCTCTTACAGAGAGATTGTTCTTGATGACCTTGTCATATGCCATAAGTTGCATAGATACATCTTCCACACCTGCTAATGCACGAGCATGACCCATGCTGATCTTTTCAGCAGAGACTGCTTTTTGGATTTCAGGGGGAAGCTTTAATAGCCTCAGGTAGTTACTGATCGTACTTCTTTTCTTCGCTACACGATTAGCGAGGTCTTCATGACTTAGATCGCACTCTTGGATGAGACGACTGTAGGAGATGGCTACCTCTATGGCGTTGAGGTCTTCCCGTTGTATGTTTTCCACGAGAGCCATTTCTAACAACTCTTGATCATTTACTTCACGTATGTATACCGGTACTTCTTTAAGGCCGACTATTTTAGACGCTCTAAATCGACGCTCTCCAGATATGAGTTGGTACTTGCGACCACCCATCTTGCGTACAGTAAGGGGTTGTATTATGCCATGTACCTTTATGGATTCAACAAGCTCTTGCAGAGCCTCATCTTTAAATTCTTTACGCGGTTGATTTGCATTGGCCTCGATAAGGTCTATGTCTACAGTAGATACACCAGTCGTTGTGGGTGGGGCACTAGTAGTGATTTCAGTACGAGCGGTATCTTTCTTTTCTATATTGGATAGTAGGGCTCTGATCCCTTTACTTAAGTCTTTTTTCTTAGCCATGTGGTACAGGATTTATTTTGTATTAGCTATGATTTTGTCAGCAGATTCTGTGTCATTATTTTTTTCTAGGAACTCATATGCCAAGTTCAAAAAATTGGCTGCTCCTTTACTTGCCGAGTCGTAGGTGATGACGGACTGCCCCATACTAGGAGCTTCTCCTACCTTAGAGTTTCTATGTATGATCGTGTCGAATACATTGTCACTCACCATTGTTTTTACCTCGTTCACAACTAAGTTTGCCATACGTAGTCGCTTATCGTACATCGATAGTACGATGCCTTCTATGCTTAGATTGGCATTTAGATTATCTTTTACGAGTGTAATCGTGTTTTTTAATTTCCCTAGACCCTCTAGACTGAATATCTCACATTGGACTGGGATCAGTACGGAGTCTGATGCTGTGAGGGCATTGATGGTGATTAGACCTAAGGATGGTAAACAGTCGATGATGATATAATCGTAGTCATCTTTTACTTTCCCTAGAAGGGTAGCCATCTGATATTCTCGACGTTCTACACTGACGAGTTCTACCTCTGCACCTACGAGATCGATGGATGAAGGGAGTATAAACAGATTAGGAATACTACTTTCAAATATAGATGTCGATAGCTGGTTGTCACCCATGAGGCAGCTATATAAGTCTCGACCTGCATAGTCTTCTTTGTGTCCTAGTCCGGAAGTGGCGTTTGCCTGAGAGTCCGCATCTACGAGTAATACTTTCTTTTCTAAAATCGCTAAGGCTGTGGCCAAATTTATGGCAACGGTAGTTTTACCTACACCTCCTTTTTGATTAGCTATTGATATAATTTTTCCCATTTCTAAAATTCTACTTCTTCTCCGATACTCGGTAATAATAATTTTTTGCCCTTAGAGGCAAAAACTGCCTCTGCAGCTTTATGATCTATTTCTATATAAGGGAAGGAGTCGTAATGACAGCCGATAATCGCATCGCATTCTATAAATTCAGCGGCGATAGCAGCATCTTCATATCCCATCGTAAAGTTGTCGCCGATCGGCAATAAAGCGACATCCAGAGCTGGACACATTAATGGGATCAATTGCATATCCATGGTCAAGGCAGTATCTCCTGCAAAGTAAAAGCAAGAGTCCTCATTCCACACCACAAAACCCACAGGATTACTCCCGTATGTACCATCTGGAAGAACACTAGAGTGCACAGCAGATACCACTTTTACGGTACCGAAATCAAAATTCCACTTTCCACCCGTATTCATCGGATGACCTTTAAATCCCTTTTCTCCATAATAGCTTACGAGCTCATACGTAGAGATCAGTGTAGCATCGCTACGTTTCATAACATCCTCTAAGTCAGCGACATGATCCCCATGAGCATGACTTAAGAGTATATAATCTGGATTAATGTCTTTGATTAATTCTATATTGGCGATCGGATTTGCAGATAATGCAGGATCAGTTAAAATAACTTTTCCACCAAAATGAATCAAAAAACAAGACTGACCTAAATATTTGAATTTCATAAGAGATATAAAGCCGCAAAGGTAAACCTTATATGAGTAAATCTATTGTATAACTAAAGCAGATACACTAAAAAAGTATAACCATGACAGCAATTATAGTAGGCACAAATAGAGCCAAAAGTTTGACAGGGCAAGTAGCTCGTATTATTAAGCAAGAATTAGA